>CAZEGG010000012.1:0-23086 GCA_964511755.1 uncultured Desulfobacteraceae bacterium
CGATGCAGGTCATGAGAGTGTGATAGAGAATCAGAAGCATGATCAATTCATGTGCGCATATTTTTTCTTCGGTTTGGAAAAAATCGTATCACGTCAGAGAAAAAGGCCTTTCCTTCTCCATTGTTTCCGTGACCCTGCTCACAGGGAGCTCGATGATGAATTTCGTTCCTTTGGGCTTATTATCCTCGACACGGATGAACCCATTATGATCGGAAACGATGCTGCTCACAATGGCCAAACCCAGTCCTGTTCCCTGCTTCTTTGTCGAGAAATAGGGTTCGAAAAGGCGAGACTTGTGGGCTGGCGGGATACCTTTGCCGTTATCGGCAACTTCAACCTTCACCATTTGAGGATCCGGTTCGAAGGAAAGGGTGATTACAATCTCTCCTGTTTCCTGGATGGCGGCAATAGCGTTATCAAGCAGATTGATCATGACGCGCTTTATCTGTTCGCGGTCCAGTTGGAGAATTGGAATTCCTTTGGAGTCCTGGAATACGATACGAATACCCTTGTGGGCCTCCTTGTAGAGGTTTACCACCTCGCGAATGATCTCCCGGATGTCTTCGGACGAGGGCCTTGAGGCAGGCATCCTGGCAAAAGAGGAAAATTCGTTCACAAGAGCCTTTATCTCTTCCACTTGTTTGATAATCATCTCGGTGCATTCGCGGAAAATCTTTTCGTCGTCTTTCTCGAGGCGCGTGCCGTACCGCTTATTCAACCGCTGCGCCGAGAGTTGAATGGGGGTCAGCGGATTCTTCACCTCGTGAGCAATGCGCCTGGCGACCTCACGCCAGGCGGCCATTCTCTGCGCCCGCTGAATTTCGCTCAAATCTTCAAAGACTGCAACCAAGCCGAGATAATTCCTCCGATCATCCCTCAGCACGTTCAGGGAGATGAGAAGAGGAAGCACCGTCCCACCCACGGTCAGCCGAATTTCCTTCCTGAGGTAGCCTCTCCGGAAAAGCGCCCTTTCCGTTATGAATTGTTCAATGATTCGGATATACTCGTTTGAGAGCACGTCCTGATAGTGCTTCCCGATGATTTCCCGGGCGCGGATATTGAGCATTTGTTCAGCGGATTTATTGATGGTGAGAATTCTGCCCTCCGCATCGGCTGAAACGACTCCCGCTCCGATGTTGGCCAGTACAACCTCCATGTAGGCCCTTCTCTGTTCCAGTTCAACGTTACTCTTCACAAGTTCTCTGTGCGCCCTTTCCAGTCTCTCTTTCCCCGTTTTGAGATCTATGGTCATCTTGTTAAAGGACTGGACCAAGAGCCCGATTTCATCACTGGACTCGATATCAATGGAAAAGTCGTAATCCCCGGAGGCGATGCGGTTGGTCCCTTCCGCCAATTCTTGTATAGGCACGGTTATCTCCTGCGAGAGATAGAACCCGAACCATATGGAGGAAAAGATGATGAGAAGCGTGACAATAGAGAGGGTGATCATGTGGCTAATCTTGATAGGTCTTTTGAGCATCTTCAGTTGCCGATATTCCTGGAGTCCCCGGGATATGGCTTTGAGACGGTTGACAAAAACCGCCGGAACGAACTTTGATGCGAAAACAAGGCCCACAACAGCCTTGGACTGGGTTCTGGAAAAGATGGGCACAATCCCGGTGACCAGATCGCCGTGGGTCGAAGATTCAATAAAGGGTTCCTCGTTTCCTTTCTCAAGCGTCTTACGCAAAATATCTATGCCGGGGCCCTTGAACGTGCTGAGATCAATCGATCTGCTTTCGGAACTGCAGCGAAGATCGAGCTTTTGCGGAAAAATTTTCAGGGAAGCAAGATGGTACTCCTTCCTTTTTTCCTGCACAAATTTTTCCAGATCACCCTTTTTGGAAATCAGCATGTATCCTTCATACGTAATGACCCGGCTTATGTTGTTCTCGAGGGCGAAAATGTCGTCCGTCATTCTCTTGTAGTAATCCCGGCCAACTTCCAGGGAATTTTTCAGCGATTGTTCAATCTGCAGATGGAACCAGTACTCGATGGAGGTTGAAATGAACTGCACGGACACAAAAAAGAGGATGATGGTGGGAAGCAGTGAAAGGGTAATAAAGGCGAGGACGAGTTTCGTCCTGAGCTTTGCCCCCATAATGCGCTTTTTTCTCTCGAAGAACAGTTTTACCAGGTTCCTCACCGAGAGAAAGAGCAGCAATAACAGCAAGATAACGTTCACATTGATGAGCACGAAAATCAGGATACTGCTGGGGAAAGGCAGTTCAAGGCCGAGATCGAAGACCCGCGTTCCCGCATAGGTCAGGAGAGAAACCACTCCGGCCAGGAGAACGATCAGGTATCTTTCCCGGCGTCTTCTTCTCTGGTCCCTCTTTTCTGCTTCTTGGTACTTCTTCATTGTTCGAGCTTGCCGCTGCCGCCGGAAACGGAGGCGTAAGCACAAAACTTAAACCGGTTCACTGCAACGGCCTTTCATGCAAAATCCTGTCCAGCACATCCGGCAAGGGGAAATGAAATTCGTTTGCTTCAATATCAGTATCCGAATTCGACGGTGTACCAGTCGGTCTCGAAATTCCATAACGAAAGGAAAAAGAGGACATAGTGCAGGTGGAGCGGTAATTCTATTCTGTCCAGCTGGGCCTTCATCTGCACTTTGTATCGATTCTTCTTCTGGAGTTTTGCAAGTTTTATAACGTTCAGACCGACAATTTCGGTCATTACCTTCTTGGCCTCTTCAAAATCCCTGACCGACATCACTTTTCCCTTTTTTTCTTGCAGGGTTATGAAATAGGTCCTTTTGAGACTATCATACCGAATCGTATGACTTACTCGCAAATCAGCGATCTTTCTGTCCAGGGCATAGTCCCTTTCCTCATAGAGCCGGACGAAAAAATTGAAGGTTGTCGGGATTCCATTCTGAATAGCCTTTATCATTTGGGTTGTGAAACAATCTCTCACGCTGAAATAAACGAGCAGATCATCTCTCGTGTTCGTCACAACGATATCTTCCAGACGTGCTTCCTGGGCCAGAGAAAAAGTCTCCACGGCCGGCAGAAAAATACAGAGAATGAGCGCGACCCCCACGAACTTCCCATACTGAAACCGCAGCCTCAACATCGCCCGCTCAAATCCTCCTGGATCCATCAGTGTATGTTACTCCAGGCTGAGCCGCCACCATACACCGTCCGTTCATCATGCAACAGTCATCTGTGATTTATGCAATCGGCGATTCGAGGGTCTTTCACGGACAGGCCGACTATGGCCCATTTCGATCCTGTCACAGCAATCCGTGCCCCATCGATGGAGCCCATCCGGTTTGCATTCCCGTAGCCGATTGTCTCAAGAAATTGATGCGGGTATGATAGTGAAGGCACCTCTGAATTGCAAGCGGTAACTCCCGGGACATTTTGGAGCACGCTGCGGTCAATCAGGAGAGGTGGTCAGTCGAAAAACGGGACCCTTCGCTGAAATCGGCAAGGAATCCTCACAAAGGCCAATGAAAACAGCGCACGCGTCTTCACCGGCCGTGAGCCGAAATCCCACCGATGGGGAAAGGATGCATGGATCAGAATCAGGCAGGCACGGCGTCCGGACTTCCGAGTGCAGGGATTCTCACTTGGTTCTTGGAGCAGGCCTCAGGTGTCTTGAACGTAACGATATCCCAGCACTTTCGCTCCTTCATGAGGCTCCTGAACATCTGGTGGTTCAGAAAATGGCCGGACCTTTTCACGATAAAATGACCAATAACCGGATATCCTATGATGGAGAGATCTCCGATAAAATCAAGAATCTTGTGGCGAACGAACTCATCTTTGAACCGCAGCCCGTCTTCGTTCAGAATTTTGAAGTCGTCCAGCACAATTGCATTGTCCAAGGATCCGCCACGGGCGAGGCCGTTGTCTTTTAACATCTGAATATCTTTCAAAAATCCGAATGTCCTTGCCATGCTGATTTCCCGAACAAAGTCCCTTCCGGAAAATCGGAGCTCATATTCCTGTTCCCGCAACAGTGGATGAGGGAAATCAATGAAGTACGTTATCTTGAGTTCCCGAGACGGGTTGATACAGACCGATCTATTGCCGTCCTTTAACTCAAAGCGCTTCTTAACAACCAGGAATCGCTTCGGCGCATTCTGTTCATTGATTCCCGCACTCTTGATGAGATAGACAAAGGGCGCGGAGCTTCCGTCCATAATAGGCACTTCGGATCCCTGTACCTCAACCACGACATTGTCAATGCCAAGCCCGTAAAAAGCGGCCATCAGGTGTTCAACTGTTCCGACTTTGCAGCCATTTATTCCTATGGTCGTGGCCAGCATCGTATCCACGACCTGATCAAATTGCGCGTTCACCGTCGGATGCCCGGCTATATCAGTCCGGGAAAACAATATGCCAGTATTTGGAGGAGCAGGCCGAAGAACAATCGTGCTCTTCTCTCCTGAATGAAGTCCGATACCGGTACACTCTACCACCTTTTTCAACGTGCGCTGTCTGTAGTCCACTATTCGCTCCTGGATTCGCTTTCTCGCTCTATTTCATAGCATCCTTAGCAAGAAAAATGCCAATCACCGTCCTCCCTTTCGCCATTGATATATCTCGTTGATATTGCGACTATTTCATTTGCGACGCCAGGATTATCGCTTCAAGAAGGCAAATTAAAACACAGCGTTGTTGCAAAAAAACCACAGCGCATTTACTTTTATCATAATTCGTCCGGACCCGTTGCTCTTTTCACCGCAATAAATCCTCTCTTGAAAACAGGCACCGGATGTAGTAAAAATCTGTGCCGAGAAGGTGCGGATCTGCGTCGCCTTTGCAGAAGATACATCGCATGGCGAATCTCCGCAAGGACTGAAGTGATCTGCAATGTCTCCCGAAGCCGAGGGTACAGCTCTTTTATCTGCCCAGGCCCTGAGGCCAAGTTTCTCAATTTTCGTTCAATGACCAGATATATTATCGACCGCCGAAAAAAATACCATCCTTTTCGCTCACTGAGGATGCTGCTGGCCCTTTTTCTCCTCACCTCCCTGTTCGCTTGCCGCCTCCCGCCCATCAGGGAAGCCACGGAGCCTGAAGAAGCCCTCAGCAGGGTGACGTTCTTTTATCCCCGGTTCACGGACGACATGGCTTTTGACTCGCTTGTTTCAGCCATTGACCGCAACCTGTTCTATCTGGACAAGTTGCCTGATGAATACGCCTTCTCCTATGGATCCGACATATTCACCTGTAAACAGGTCAGAGAAAGCGAGAAGGCCTTCCTGGCTCTCGTCTCTCAAGACAAACAACCGGCCCAACTGAACCGCGACATCAGGAAGCACTTCCGGATCTACAAGGCAACGGGGCGTCCCGGCAGCAGCAAGGTCCTTTTCACCGGGTATTTTGAACCCACCTTCGAGGCACGGCTAGCCCCCGATCCGGTGTTTAAATATCCAATTTACCGGGAACCCGGCGACCTTATCAAGATAGATCTTTCCCTTTTCAAGGAGAAATATAAGGGAGAAAGCATCGTCGGCCGGCTGGCCGGCAACACCATAGTACCGTACTACACCCGCCTCCAGATCGAGGCACAGAAGGTGCTTGGAGGGAAACACCTTGAAATCGCATGGCTTAAAGACCCTGTGGATGTCGCGTTTCTTCAGATTCAAGGTTCCGGCCGCCTCATCCTCCCCGGAAACAAAACTATTTGTGTCGGCTATAGCGCCTCAAATGGCCATCCATACCGCAGCATAGGAAAATATATGCTCGATAACGGCCTCCTCGAAAGAGAAGAGATTTCCATGCAGTCCATACGGGAATTCCTGACTGCCCATCCAGCCCTTGTCCAGAAAATCCTGAACTATAACCCATCCTACGTTTTCTTCCGGATCCTGGACAAAGGCCCCCTTGGAAATATCGGCGTTCCCCTGACACCCGGCAGGTCCATTGCTCTCGATTCGAGGTTGTTCCCAAAGGGAGCTCTGGCTTTTATTTCGTGCAGAAAACCCGTGCTGAGCGAGACGAATACCATCACGCGATGGGAGACATTTTCGCGCTTTGTCCTGAATCAGGATACGGGAGGCGCAATACGAGGAGCCGGCAGGGCCGACATATTTTGGGGAAGTGGCCCCTATGCCGAGATCGCGGCCGGTCACTTGAAGTGCGAGGGCGAACTTTACATACTGATCAAGAAGCCCTGACCCGGAAAAACGGGAAACGTTTAAGTACCAGAAATCAGATGGAAAGCTTCGAAAAGTCGGCAATGCTCATAAAAAGTTCAGCCAGCCGTTGAAGCAGACCTATCCGGTTTTCCCGGAGGGCCCGGGAGTCCTTGGTAAGAATCTCAACCCCGTCAAAAAAATCATCGACGGGATTTCTCAGGCCGGCCAGTAGGTCCATTGCGTCGGCATACTGCGCCTTGGAAACACATATGCTGATCTTCTCTTCCACCTCTTGATACCTGTTCCAGAGAGCTGTTTCACACGGCTCCCGGAACAGAGCCGGATCTGCATCATACACGGTTTCTTCTTTTTTCAGCATGTTGCTGATGCGCTTGAATGTGAACGCAAGGGCTGCAAACGCATCAGATTCGGAGGCATACATCCTGACCTGCTCGATTCGCGGCTTGATGAGATGAACGCGGTCGAATCCCGCTGAAATCACCGCATCGATGTATTCACTTTCGTACCCCGCGCGAAGCATCAATTGCTTATACCTCTCCCTGAAAAACAGGAGTACGCTGGCGAAAACCGGTTCGATCTCGAAAGTCAAATCCCTGTTCAGGACGGAAAGAGTTGTTTTCACAAACGCGACTAAGGACACATCCCACGCAAACGTCTCAAGAATCTTGAGGATAGCGATGGCATGTCTCCGGAGGGCATAGGGATCGGCCGTCCCCGACGGCTCCATGCCCAGCGCAAAATAGCCGCAGATCGTATCCATCCTGTCAGCCAGCCCCACGATGGCGCCGATCTTTGAGTCCGGGATCTTTCCGCCGGCCTTGTCAGGGAGATAGTGCTCATGAATCGCAGTGCAGATTTCCTCCGGATATCCTTCCAGTCTGGCATATTCCCTTCCCATGATGCCCTGGAGAGAAGGAAATTCTGTTACCATCTGCGTCACGAGATCGCACTTGCAGAGTCCCGCAACCATACTGATATCGTCCAGCAGATCAGGAAGGATGCTTTTCCCGAGATATTCGGCTAATTCGGTGAAGCGTGCGACTTTTTCATATGATGTTCCCAGTCGAGCTTGAAATATGACTCCCTTCAGATCTTCTAGACGCTCCGCAAGTGGACACTTTCTATCCTCCTCAAAAAAGAAGTCAGCATCGGAAAGCCTGGCCCTGAGAACCCGTTCGTGCCCCGTCTTCACGACCATTTCATTCCTCGCCAGGGTGTTGTTGATGGCGACGAAGTTCGGCATCAAGCCTCCGTTCTTATTGTAGACGGAGAAATATTTCTGATGCTCTTTCATGGGGGTTATCAGGACCGGCGGAGGAAGACGGAGAAATGCCTCATCAAAGTGCCCGCATACGGCCGACGGATACTCCACCAGGTTTGCCACGGTAGACAACAGCTCCGGGTCCGTCCCTGGACTTCCGCCAACCTCCGTCGCTGCCGATCTGATCTCTTCCTCAATGACCCTTTCGCGCTCCTTTTGATCAATGATAACAAAATGTTCCCGCATTGCCCGCAGATAGTCGTCTATTCCGGAAATCCGCACAGGATCGGGAGCCAGGAATCGATGTCCGAATGTCAGGGCATCCGCCTTGATACCCGCTACGGTAAACGGGACTATTTCCCCGTCAAACAATGCCAGAATCCAGTGTATAGGTCGAACAAACTGGAAGCCCACGTCTCCCCACCGCATGGTTTTGGGCCAGGGGATCCGTTCCACTACTTCCGGCAAAATCCCGGCGAGAATTTCGCCTGTCGGTCTTCCTGCAATTTGTCGTTTGACATAGAGATATTCGCCTTTCGGCGTATCTATGGTCAAAATCTCATCAAGGGAGACACCCTGTTTCCGGGCAAAACCCTCCGCAGCCTTTGTGGGATGACCGTCCTGATCGTATGCCACCGCCTTCGGCGGTCCGGTAATCTCCTGAACGACATCCTCCTGCCTTTGAGGGAGATCCCTTCCCAGGAGAATCAACCGGCGCGGGGTTCCAAATGCCTCAAGCTTTGCGCCGATTTCAATCCTTTCGTTCCCGAGCAGTTCGACGGTCAACTTCAAAAAGGCCTTCAAGCCGTTTGCCAGATAACCGGCAGGGATTTCCTCTGTTCCAATCTCCAGTAAAAATTCGCCTTTCATGTTTTCATCCTGTTTTCAGTTTTCCGTACCAGAAACCCTCATCGAGCACGATTTGCACGCTACTTGGTCTTCCGAAGCAGGGGATATCCGAGTTTTTCTCTTTGAGCGAGATAATTTCTCGCGACCAGCCGTGCAAGGTGTCTGATTCGATCAATGTACTGTGACCTCTCCGTCACACTGATGGCGCCGCGCGCATCCAGTATGTTGAAGGTATGTGAACATTTCAGGCAATAATCATACGCAGGGAGAACAAGCTCTTCCCTGCTCAGTTTGATGGATTCCGCCTCGTACATACTGAACAGTCTCAGAAGCATATCTACATCGGCCTTTTCGAAATGATATACGGACAGTTCCCACTCCCCCTTCTTGTGGATGTCTCCGTACGTTGTTTGATCGTTCCAATCCAGGTCATACACATTTTCTTTTCTCTGCAAGTACATGGCAATTCTTTCAAGGCCGTAGGTGAGTTCCACCGAGATAGGATCCAGGCGAACACTTCCCGCTTGTTGAAAGTAGGTAAATTGCGTGATCTCCATCCCGTCAAGCCAAACCTCCCAGCCCAGACCGGAAGCTCCCAACGTTGGAGATTCCCAGTCGTCCTCGACAAATCGAATATCATGGTCAAGAGGATCAATGCCAAGCGCTTTCAGGCTATCCAGGTAAAGGTCCTGGATCTCCAAAGGTGACGGCTTCATAAGAACCTGATACTGGTAGTAATGACAAAGCCGGTTTGGATTTTCTCCGTACCTGCCGTCCGTCGGTCTTCTGGAGGGCTCCACATAGGCCACTGCCCACGGTTCCGGCCCCAGAGCGCGCAAAAGGGTCGCCGGGTTGAATGTTCCCGCTCCCACTTCCAAGCCGTAGGGCTGCTGCACCACACACCCTTTATTTGCCCAGTAGGCCTGCAATGACGAAAAAAGCTCCTGAAAAGTCATCGATACCTCCCATCGGTCGGTTTCTGCAGACTCGAAATCCGACTCATGGATGAATTCAAATTGAGGCTGTGGAGGTTAACACTGCTATGAGTGGATGTCAAGATGGAGCCTCCGCCCCAAATCCGCCATCTAATTCTCGCACCACCAGTTTTTTCGCCGGGTGATTCGACGAAGTTCCTGGTCACCAGCAAGGCGTCAGATGCAAATCAAAGATCCCGTTCTCTGCGGAAGAGCCGCATCGTAGATCCAGTATTGTGTGCGAGAGGATCGGGCGGAGGCAACGCCGCTTGAGCTCTGCGAAACCCCGTCTTGGCGGGAAGATGATGCGTTGCTGGTGGATCAGGGGGTGTGGCGATCGGTTTACATTCTCTGAACGCCTATGATAGAATAAATGCAAAAAAGCCGTTGATTTATCCATTCACAGCAATTGGAAAGCCACCCCATGGAATCTGACTTCAGTCTCGCACGAGAACGCATGGTCAAGAAACAACTTATTCCCCGAGGAATCAAGGATTCCCGTGTCCTTTCGGCCATGAGGAAAGTCCCCAGACATCGCTTTGTCGAAGAGGTTCTTTGGAGAGAAGCATACAACGACCATCCCTTACCCATAGGCCATAAGCAGACGATTTCCCAGCCATACATCGTCGCACTGATGACCGAAGCGCTCGAACTCTCCGGTGGTGAGAACATCCTGGAAATAGGTACCGGCAGCGGGTACCAGACCGCGATTCTTGCCGAACTCGGCCGCAGGGTTTATACCGTTGAGAGGATACGGCAACTGATGACCACGGCAAGGGATATGTTGGCAGAACTTGGGTATACAAATATCCTCTTCAAGGCCTTCGACGGAACCCTCGGTTGGCAGGAAAACGCCCCATACGACGCTGTCATAGTGACCGCAGGGGCCCCAAAAATACCAGAACCGCTGCTTGAACAACTGGCCCCGGGCGGGAGACTCGTAATTCCCGTGGGGAACCACGTCACCCAGGAAATGATACGGGTCACGAGGAAAGAAAAGGACGTCTTTCTGCGAAAAGGACTCGGCGGATGCAGATTCGTTGATCTTATCGGCGTTCATGGATGGGATTCCTGACCTCCTTCCTGTTCAAGATTCCCCTGCTGACCCGGACTTCGATCTCAAAACAGAGATTTTCCCTTCCCGCTCTATCCTCCAGGAAATCGCTCAAGTCCCTTGAAGTTCCTTCCGATGAACATTTGTAGACGAAAAGCCCCAAGGGTCGCGGACATCAAGGATCAGGAGATATTTTTGGGCGGCTACCGGATCGAGGGTTCCAGAGCAGTTGTAAGAAGGAGAAGAGAGCTGAAATCCGGCCACATGGAATTCACTATTCTCATAGTTGATGATGACAAGGCCCTATTGTCCGTTCTGCAGAAATTTTTCGCGGATGAGAACTACCATATCTCCGTTTGCTCGAACGGCCTGGATGCGATTGAGAAATGCAGGTCAAATTCCTATGATCTCATTATTTCAGATATTATGATGCCCGGGGCGACCGGCCTGGAAGTGCTGAGCGCGGCAAAACAGCTCAATCCCAACACCCTTGTTATTTTGATCACCGGTTTTGCATCCCTGGAAACGGCGGTACAGGCCATTCGCGAAGGAGCCTACGATTATATTACCAAACCGTTTCGGTTGGAAGAAATTAAGGTAGCGGTCAAGAATGCGCTGGAAAATGTTCACCTGCTGCGGGAGAATGGAAGGCTTATGGCGGAACTGGAAGAAGCCTACCAACAGCTCCATTTTGTTAAAAGGATCGTGGCTTCCCATGATTCCCCAACTGCCGAGAAGTCTCCCTCCCCATCCGGAACCGTTCAGGGCAAAACACTCATCGGCGGAGATCTCCTGTCTCATCACCTGATCGGCCCCGGGAATGTAGCCCGACCTTCGTTGATTTCAAGTCTCGAGCGATTATCTCATTTGAAAACAAAAGGACTGTTGTCTGAAAAGGAATTTGAACTGTGCAAAACGAAGCTGCTGCAAGATCGGAAGTAGAAATTCGCGGTGATCTCGGATCACCGAAGGTCCTGGTAGTGGATGACGAAGCCAGCATCCGCGAAGCCCTTGAAACCTATCTGCACCATCTCGGGATTTCCGTTGTCCACACGGCACAGAACGGGAAGATCGCTCTTGAGATATTGAATTCCGAAAAACATGACTACCTTTTCATGGACCTCATGATGCCCGAAATGGACGGCATGGAACTTCTCCAAAACCTGGATAGCAACGGCAGGCCAATGAGCATCGTTGTCATGACCGGGTATCCTTCCATGGAAAAAGTAATCGAGGCCATGCGAAACGGCGCATCCGATTTCCTCATAAAACCTTTTCGTCTTCAGGATTTGAAAGTCTCCATGGAAAGAGTCCACCGGCTCCATGCTTTAACCAGGAAGAACTGGGTTCTCAAAAGGCAGCTGGAGCAGAAACGTCAGGTGGAAAAACTCAACCAGGAACTCCAGGCAAAGATACGGGAAAAGACGCACCTCTACAACATCATTGATTCGCTCTCCAGGGTGACCAGATCCGATGACCTGTACGGATACCTGGTCAAGAAAGCTCTGGAAGTCTGTGACGCGTCCAAAGCTTGCTTCTTACTCTATGACCATGAAAAAAACGGCCTTGTGGCACTTTCCCAGAAAGGATTGGAACCTCTCTGTCCCGGCTTTGAGGTTCCGGTCCAAAATGATGTTCACGGCCGTAACTGCATAAACCCCGAATTTCTGAAAACGTATTTTCCAGTCATAAACACCGACACCATTTTGGTGGATAGCCCATCCTATTCACAGGATCTGTTGGCCGTCCCTTTTCGGATCCGCCAGGAATTATTCGGCGTGATGCTCATCGGAGACAAAAGAAAAGACACATTCTTTTCGCAGGAAGACCAGTTCCTGATGGATTTTCTTGCGGAGCGTACTGCCCAGAACATTGAAAATCTGGCCCTCTATGACAGCATAAAGGAAAATCTCTTTGCTACGCTTGGAGCTCTGGTCAGCGCCATAGAAGCTCGTGATCGCTATACGCGACAGCATTCTCAGCGGGTGACGCAGGTGGCCCTACGGATTGCACAGTCCATGAACCGCCCATTTGAGGATTGCAGACGGCTCGAGTCGAGCGGTCCCCTTCACGACATAGGAAAAATAGGAATTGACGACCACGTGCTGAAAAAACCGGGCCCCCTTACAGACGAAGAATTCAAGAAGATCCAGGCCCATCCTCTCATCGGAGTCAATATTGTATCCCCCCTTGGTCTGGACGATCAGGAACTGGCAGTCATCAAAAACCACCATGAAAGATGGGATGGAAAGGGCTACCCGGATGGCCTGAAAGGAGAAGAGATCCCGCTGCTCGCACGGATCTTATCAGTGGCCGACGCCTTTGATGCCATGAACTCCGACAGGGCCTACAGGAAAGCGCTCCCTTTTGAGCACTGCCTCAATGAGCTTACAAAGAACAGGGGAATCCAATTCGATCCGGAAGTACTCGACGCGGCACTGCATGTTCTTCGGCCCTACGCCCACGAATAGCCGGGATTGTCCCCTTCTCCTAGAACGCACTAGGCTGCGATCTGATGGCTCCACCTGAGAATCCTTGATAGGTGGATGCTTACTATTTTTATTGCAATTGATTTTGATTTATGCTTTTTTCAGCGTAAGGATTTGTCGCAGCTACGGATAGTGGGCTCCATTCGAAAATTCTTAAAATGCGGATAGACCGGATACGGCAAAATGAGGCGTTGGGGGGAAAAGATGACTGCTGAAAACCGGCGTGAATACCTGCGGACGGATGTGCTCATATCGGCCCGATTGCGGACCTTGAGCCAGGAAGAACTGGCCTTGGTTGACAAGGGAGATGCCAGCGGTGTCCTTGCGGGAAACGTTCCGTCAAGCCCCATTGATGAAATCATTGAACAGATGCCTACAGGGTCGACAGAGGAAACTCTCTACCGGTGCTTGAGAATGATGGATAGAAAGATCAATTTTGTTATTGAACAAATGACCTCTTCATCCGCCCAGCAGGGCAGACCGTTGGATGACGTGGTGGAGCTGAGCGGATCGGGACTGAAATTTCTGAGCGTGAGATCCTATCCCGAAGGCACCCTTTTGAAGATTGACCTGATCATGACTGAGACACTTGAATTCAAGGTGACCTTGATCGGAAAAGTTGTGCGCGTAGATGAATTGGAATCCAGGCAAAAGTCCGGGGCCGATCTCTTCGCTATTGCCGTGCATTTTGCTGAAATTGACGAAAAGGCGAGAGATGCTGTTATTGAAACCATATTCAGAAAACAGAGGAGATTAATCCGCCTGGAAAAAGAGCAAAGGGGGGACTAAATGGAACAACTCCAAGTATCCTTGAATGATCTTGTACACCTCTGTCATCTCGCATCTCTCGGAAAGCTTCTTGGAGGCCTCATTCACAACCTGAACAGTCCCCTGCACAGCCTGGGGATGCAGATGGATGTCATGCAACACTTTATACTCAAGAAGGATGCGCCCAACGCTGATGCTTTTGAGAAGCTCTCGGCACGACTCACCCAGATGAACGATGAGTTTGATAATTTGAACGCGCAGATCAAAATCGCAGGTGTGCGTGCCGACTTCATGGAAACTCGTCCTGAAAAGCTGGATATCAACCATTTTCTCCATCAAGAAATGCAGTTTCTGAAAACGAACCTCTACTTCAAGCACAATGTTGACACCACGTTGGAGTTTTCTCCGTCGCTCCAGGCAATAACTCCGTGCCCTCCCCAGTTCAGTCTTGCAATGGGTCTCTTTCTCGAAAGCCTGGCCGAAGAGATCGAGAGAATGGAAAGCAAGAGGCTAAGCCTCGGTACCGGCACCACGGAGGGGCGCCCAACAATCGCTGTGGACGTGGGTGACCCTGCGCTTTCGGAACGGTTTTGCGGCATCCTGCACATGAATCCAGAGAGTCCCCCTTCTCTTGAGGAGATGTCGGGAGAGATGAATCTCTTTATTTCTGTTCTGCTCCTAAAAAGTGAAGGGGTAACCTTTGAAACAGAATTCCGGGACCGGGGCACATCCATCAGACTCATGTTTGCCCGGTAAAGAGACAACGGGAAGGAATTAAAGGAATCAGGAGTAATCTCCACGTCTGAATCTCGCCACTTCGGTGCCAAGTGTGAGATCCAACTCTGAGACAATGCTCTTCAATTTATCATCCATGCTTCCGTGTTCCTTAAGAGAACGAAGTCCCTCCATCTTCCCTTCAAGATGGGTGATCAGCGGTTCGAGAGACGCAGTTTTGACGGCCGGATCACCGAGTTTTCTTGAGTAGAACCCGGCCAGATCCAAGACACTTTCCAATTCTTTCATAACCTGAGTTCCGGACAGGCTGTCATTTTGTCCACCAATTTCTCGAATCATTTGCGTTGGAGAGATATCTGGAGGGAATTCAGGCGAATTCGTCGAATCGGGGCGCGCAGCCTTTTCATCCTGCTGCTCCATTACCTCATTCATTACTTTCTGAAATGAACCGTCGGCTTTCGATTTTCCACTTTTCCGGGTGCTCATCTCAGAGAACATTGATGCCTGTGTATCGGAAATCTTCATCTTCTATCTCCTTTTCGCCACTTCGGAGAGGGTTCTCAGGCGGGCTTTCTCCCCTGGTCAACGGAAAAAGCATGGCCTCCTCTTCCTGAACCATCGGGTGTTGTTGAACTATTGCAAAAATATTGCCAATCGGAGATTCCGGCTTATCCGGCTCAGTTTCACTCCATCAATAGTTCGACGGTTTTCCTCTCGTTCATGCCGGCGACATTCAGTTCCTTTCCTCGACGGGATGCGACCTTTCCTGTCCATAAGCCATACACTCTTGGGGAACGGCTGCCGCACAGGTTATTCCCATGCCGGCAATAGCGCCTGTTTCTTTTCTTGGAGCACCCCAACCAAGGACTGCTCCCGCCCGCTGACCGGACCTGCTCTATACAAACCCCGATGGGAAAAATTTACCGGCCAAAGGGGCACTTCTGTTCCACTCAGAGCCCTTCAAGACAACCCCATGCTTCCCAGTCACGGTATCTCTCTTCCCATTTCTCTGCGACCTCCCGTTTTAACCGGCTGGACCGCAAATTGCATGGCAAATCATACGAGGGCATTCCAGCCAGTACAACGAGCCGGCAGAGAGGTCTGTTGACAGGCCGTACGCCGGGAAGGATCATCCCAATACAAAAAGGTCTTTAGCCTGGAGAGAAACATTCCGATTATAATCAGCAAGGGGTTGTCATGAAAGAATATTCACCGTTACTTCTTGAGAAGGGATCATGTCTTTCAGAAAAAAAATAGTTGTCTGGGCAATAGTGCTGGGCGGGGCCTATTTCCTGCTGAGTTATCACATCATATTCTTCGGGAAGCACCCGATCCTCCTGAAAAAATCGCATCTGACCTTGAATTATACCTTCTTCAGCGTCCAGAAAAAGCCCAACAAGGAGATCCTCGCCATCCACGACCTTCGAAAGGATGGGATTGCGGATCTTCTGGTGCAGGAAGGAAGGATGACCGAAGAACAACGTGACCTCTTCATGCAACAATACGATGACACGGGAAATTCAGACTAGTGCTCATCCGCAAACAGAATCCGGGCGCTAGCGGGTTTCTAATCCAGACTAGACCTCGAAGTCCACTTTGATCTTGAACACCCTCACCGCGGGGAGATTTAAGATTTCTTCCACCCCGCTCTCTTCCGCTATCTTTGCCAGGGCAGACTGAATGTAGTCCATATCTTCAGCGATGAATGTGAACCAGACGTTGTAGGCATGATTTCTCAGGTAGTTATGCGTAACGCCCGGGTAGGCGTTCACTGTTTCAACAAACAGAGCCAGCTTGTCCTCCGGGACTTTGGCGGCGCAGAGGGTACTGGTGAAATTGAGGCGGCTTGAATGAAAATTCCCCCCTATCCTTCTGATAATTCCACGATCTTTCAATTTCCTCACTCTCGTGAGGACCTCATCTTCCGACAGCCCGAGCCGTTCTCCAAGTTCCCGATACGGATGTGCGACCACAGGAAAGTCTGACTGAATTTCGTTGAGAATATTCCTATCCCGGATGTCCATCTTTTGCCTGTTTGACGGGGTTATACGCGCACAAAGGTTCTTCAGCAAGAAAATCCCTTGTCGCCTCAAACGCCCGCGCCCGGCATCCTCCACAAACTCGCAAATACTCACACCGGCCGCACTTTCCTTTGTACAAGGAAAAATTTCTCAGTTTGCTGAATACATCCGACTTTTCCCACACTTCCCTGAAACTATTCTTTCCAACATCCCCGCACTCCAGTTCCAGGTACCCGCACGGCTGCACAATCCCGTCATGGGCGATGAAACAAAAAGCCGTTCCTCCTAAACACCCTCTGGTTACCGCGTCCAGCCCATAGGTGTCAAAAGTAACCTTCTCTCCTTTTGCATGAGCTTCCTGTCGCAATATTCTATAATAATGTGGAGCACATGTAGCCTTAAGATGAAGACTTACTTCATATCTCATTCGGTAGAACCAGTGGAGCAGTTTTTCATATTCCGCAGCCTCAATTTCCTGGTTCATCATTTCTCTGGCCCTGCCTGTCGGGACAAGGAGGAACAGATGATGAGCCACGGCACCCAGGTCCGCTGCCAGTTGCAGCATGTCTCCGGCAAGATCGGCGTTGTGTCGGGTAATAGTGGTATTAATCTGGTACTCCATCCCCTCGTCTTTGAGGAGGTGTATTCCGGCTATGGCGGCATCGAACGACCCCGGGACCTTTCTGAAAGCATCGTGTGTCTGTGCGCTCGGACCGTCAAGGGAAATACTCACTCGCTTGATTCCCGACTCCTTCATTTTTCGGATGACCGAAGTATCGAGCAGGGTGCCGTTCGTGGCCATGACCACCCGCAGTCCGAGCTCCGTTCCATACCGAGCGAGGTCAAATACGTCGTCTCTCAGGAGAGGTTCACCACCTGTAAGAATAACAATCGGAGTTCCAACTTCACGGATTTCTTCCAAAAGTGCCCGGCCTCTGGCCGTCGAAAGTTCCCCGGGATAGGGCCCCCTGTCTGCAGCAGCCCGGCAATGCACACAGCTCAGGTTACACCTGCGGGTGATCTCCCATGCAACCAGCCGAAGCTGATTTTCTTTTTCCGTTTTCTCATCCACCATTGGAATTGATTTTATTTTCGCTGTGAGGTTCGCGGGTGATTTGCTATCTGCCCGTCAACAGGCGTGCAGCCTCTTTTGCAAAATACGTGAGGATAAGATCGGCGCCGGCGCGCTTTATGGAAGTCAGGGCTTCCATCATGACCCGTTTCCCGTCCATCCAGCCGTTCAATTCGGCCGCCTTGATCATTGCATATTCCCCGCTCACGTTGTAGGCGGCCAAGGGTACAGGGCAAATCTCCCTCACACGGGAAATAATGTCGAGGTAGGGAAGAGCGGGTTTTACCATGATCATATCAGCGCCCTCCGCCAAGTCCAGCTCGGTCTCCCTGAGGGCCTCACGAGCATTGGCAGGATCCATCTGATAGCTGGCACGGTCCCCAAATTGAGGAGCGGATTCGGCTGCGTCCCGGAAAGGCCCATAGAAACCGGAGGCATATTTGACGGCGTAAGAAAGAATACCGATCCCATGATAGCCTTCTGCATCAAGCGCTTTTCTTATGGCGGCGACCCGACCATCCATCATATCGGAAGGAGCGATCAAATCCGCGCCTGCCTTCGCGTGTGACAGGGCCTGACGGGAGAGCAGTTCTAGGGTGGCATCATTATCTACGTCGCCGTTCTTAATTACGCCGCAGTGGCCATGATCCGTATACTCGCAAAAACAGAGGTCCGTGATAACGAGCATGTCCGGCACCGCGGATTTTACTGCGGATATGGCCTGCTGAACAATGCCGTCCTCCGCCCATGCACGGCTGCCAAACGGATCCTTGCGGTCCGGCAGACCGAAAAGAATGACTGCCGGTATTCCGAGATCCGACAGCTCCCTGACTTCCTCGACCAGAGTATCCACTGAAAACTGATACTGTTCCGGCATGGAAGAAATCGGGTCCCTGGTTCCCTGCCCCGGTTTTGCAAATAAGGGCGCGATAAGATCCTTTACAGAAAGATGTGTCTCCCGCACCATGTCTCGAATAGCCGGGGTCCCTCTCAGCCTCCGTGGTCGAATAATCATATCTCTCTCCTCTGCAAGGTTCACTCCGGTCATTTCGAGCGCGGTCTTCTGGTTCCTCAAGGCGCGAAGACTAGTGCAGGCGAGTACACGACAGCCCCTCTTTTCTTGGGAAACGGCGGGTGCGCCGCTTCATTGCGCAGTATCCATTTGAGAAAATTTAGCCTGATCACCGTGACTCATGTCGATCTGCCGGCAATTTCATCATCAGTGAGGTAACATGCCGGATCCGGCGCCCAGATATCACCGGTAACCGCTTCGGCGCGCACGCGGAAGTTCCCTCCGCATATATCCAGCCAGTGACATCGTGCGCATCGCCCGGTGACATATCTCTTCTTGTCTTTCAATCTCGCCATCAACGGATCGGTGAGATCGGTCCAGATTTCGCTGAACGGTCTTTCCAGCACGTTTCCAAATCGATAGTGCCTCCAGAACTGGTCGGCATGTACTGAGCCATCCCAACTCACACACCCGAAACCCTTGCCGGAATTATTTCCCTCGTTCATCCGGAGGAGTTCCAGCACCTCAGGAGCCCTTGCATCATTCTCTTCAACCATGCGGAGATACACAAAGGGACCGTCAGCATGGTTGTCCACAGTCAGGACTTCCACGGCAATACCACGCGCGTGCAAATCCTTTGTCCTGTTGATGATCAAATCCAGGGCCCGGCGCGTCTCTGCATGACTCAGGTCCTGTTCCACCAGTTCGGAGCCGCGCCCGGAGTAGACGAGGTGATAAAAGCAGACACGGGGGATGTCGTGGGCCTCGATCAGATCGAATATGCCGGGAAGCTCCCGGACGTTCATCCGGTTGATGGTGAAGCGCAACCCCACTTTCAATCCCACTTCCCGGCAGTTCTTAATCCCCTCCATTGCCTTCTGAAAAGCGCCCTTTTTTCCCCGAAAACGGTCGTTCACCTCTTCCATCCCGTCAAGGCTCACTCCGACATAGGAAAGATCGATGTCTTTCAGTTCCTGCGCCTTTTCCTTGTCAATCAGCGTCCCGTTGGTGGAAATAACCGCCCGCATACCTCTCTTGACCGCGTACCTGGCGAGATCCAGAAGATCGGTCCTCACCAAGGGTTCTCCCCCGGAAAACAGGACGACTGGAACCCCGAAATCCGCCAAATCATCGAGCAGGGCCACTCCCTGTTCGTGGCTGAGTTCCTTCTCCCTGCTCTCCTTCACCGCCCTGGCATAACAGTGGACACACGCCAGGTTGCAGGCCCGGGTCACATTCCAGACAACAACAGGTTTCTTGTCTTTGGAGAACTGCAGCAAATGAGAAGGGAGTTTCTCAGAACGCCTCCCGTAACGGAGCACATCCGAAGGTTCGACAGTCCCACAATAGAGCTTTGATATTCCAATCATTTTAATTTGTTAAGGAATAAACTTCACTTTTTTTCAGAAGATCTCTGTGGTTTTTCTGATCCGGGGACGAAGCTCACTCACGGATCTTGAAATTGGGCATCGTCCCCTCGTATTCTTCACGATAATACTGTTTCAGCAAATCATTCACGAATTTTTCCATGTCAACGATGGCTTCACCGTTTATGGAAAAATGGTCAATGCCTGAACGATCCCGGACCAGTTTGAGGCCGTATTCAAGCCTTTTGGCAAGCTGGTATGCCAAGGCGCCTGCTTCCTCATCCTTTTCTATGGCCTGGCGGATTATCTCGTCAATCGCGCTGTCATCGAAAGAGACACTCACTTCCAGCTTCTCCGGAAGAGAGGCTTCCTCGATCTTTATCTGTCGATACATTCCTTTAAAATCTTCAAGAATGCTGTTGATATCAGACATGTTTTTCGCATATAATTCAGAGAGCAATTCGATTCGCCGTTCACCCAGTTCAAGGCCGGAATTTTTGTGAAAACTTTCGGCGCTCCTGGCGATGTAGGCCTGAATATTCTTGAGTTCCTTCTTTTTTGCGGCCTGAAACCGGGAAACTCTCTCGGGATCATCCGGATTCCCGAGCAGCGCCTCGAGCTCCTGGTCGGGGTTCTTCACTACCTCGGAGGTTACCAGAAAATACTTGATATCCGTCGAGGGCAGAGTCTTTTCAAAAGGAATCAGAACCTTTTCAACGGCACTCACGAGTCCTCTTGCTCCCGTCTTTTCTGCGGCGGCCATCTCCGCCAGCTTGTCCAGCGCCTCCAATTCAAATTGTATATCAATACCGTATGCCGTGAAATCTCTCCTCTTGCTGATGAGGATCGGGTTGTTCGGGTTTTCCAGGATCTCCAGAAGATCTTCCTTTCTGAGTTCATCAAAAACCACCACCACGGGCAGTCGTCCCACGAACTCGGATTCAAAGCCGAACTCGATCAAATCCTGGGCCTTTACCTCCTTCAGGATCTCCCAGGGCACTTCCGTCGACCGCACATCGGCTTCAAACCCAATGCCCTGTTTTTGCAGCCGTTTTCGAACGATTTCGGTTAAGTCCCCGAAGGCGCCACTCACGATAAAGAGGATGTTCTTGGTATTGACCACACGTTTTTCTTTTTTCCCCGTTCTCCTGTACTGCTCGATTGCCTGAATCTGGGAGATGGGATCATGGGGCACTTTCAAATCCACTTCGGTTTCTTCCATGGGCTTCAAGAGGGCCCTCTGAACCCCGGTCCGTGAAACGTCATGCCCAAACACATTGTGTGCTGAAGCGATCTTGTCGATTTCATCGATGTAGATAATGCCGTTTTCTGCCAATTCAATATCATCATTGGCCTCGTAAACCAGATCCCGGACCAGGTCTTCCACATCACCTCCCACATATCCGGTTTCACTGAATTTGGTGGCATCTCCTTTCACAAAAGGGACGCCGAGCTTATGTGCTATAAGCTTGATGATATATGTCTTCCCCACTCCCGTTGGTCCGATCATGAGGACGTTATTCTTGATCATTCCCACACTGGGTTTTTTCTTCTTATGCCAAGCTTTGTTATAGTAATTTATCCGATTGAAATGGGTACAGATCTTGGTGGCCAGCACTCCTTTCGCGTCCTCCTGCTTGACCACAAACCCATCCAAATATTCTTCAAGTTCTTCCGGCAGGAGATCAAAATCAAAGCCTTTCTGTCCATGCGTGCTCTTTTGGCCATCGTCTATTCTGTCTTCGCCGGGACGTGGTACTACGAACGGGGAAATTACTTTCACCCGGTTCCCGTATTTCTTTGAAAGGTATTCACTCAATTCCTTTTCAAGTTCTTTCTGGTCGGGGATCTTGTTTTTTTCCTCGCTCCCCATCGCCTCGTTCTTCTTATCAACCATTCTTCATCCCCCTCTTCTCTCCAAGGAGACCATGTTCATACTTTCAACTTTGTTAATATAGGCACTGATATTCAGTAATGCAAGCACCATATGTCATGCGAGGTGCCCTGTTGCCCTTTTCACTGCGCCGGTCGGATGAGAGAACGGGACTATTTGTGTTGACTCAACCGTCACGTTTATTTAGCATACGAACACTTCTTTTGAATAAAATGGGGCGGTGGAAAAGATGCTTTCACGGTTGGAGATACGGCTCAAACAGCAATTGACTGACGCGGAGGGAGAAGGCATTCGGAGGAAATCAAGGGAATACTTCGCGCTGGGAGTGAAGGATATTCGTGTTATCCGGGTCCTTACCATGGAGACATCCCTCTCGCGGGAGCAACTGGAGCGGACGCGTACGGAAATATTCACCAATCCGGTAACCGAAGTCTCGTCCTACCGGCCACTCAGCAGGGAGTTTGACTGGCTTATATGGGTAGGATTTCGCCCCGGTGTCAGAGACACGGCCGGCAGCACCGCCGTCGAGGCCATCGAAGACCTCCTCCAGGTAGAATTCGGCCGGGATCAAGCTGTCTACACCTCGAAATTGTATGAGATCAGGGGGGACCTGTCACGGGAAGACGCTGAAACAATCGCCCATGAACTCCTGGCAAACGGAATCATCCAGCAATGGAAGGTATATGAGCGGAGCGAGTGGTCTCCGAATGAGGGAATAGGCTTCCCTGTGCCCAGGGTCATTCTCGATCACGAACCCCGGGTGACAACCATTGCCATCGACAGCGATGCAGTGCTCGCGAAACTCTCTGAAGAACGGAATCTCGCACTCCACCCAAGAGACATCCCGGTCATAAGAAACTACTTTCTGAAAGACGATGTACTGCGGGAGAGAAAGAAGGTGGGCCTCGATCTGCCCACCGATGTGGAGTTGGAGTACATTTCACAGGCAAGGAGCGACCACTGCAACCACAACACCTTTAAAGGGCTCTTTCGCTATCGCGATCTTGATACCGGCAACCGGGAGATCATAAATAACCTCTTCAAGACCTGCATTGAACAGCCGACACTCGAAATCAAGACAGAAAAGGATTGGGTCGTATCGGTCCTCTGGGACAATGCCGGCGTCGCTCGATTCGACGATGATCACTATTATGCGATCACCGGCGAAACCCATAACAGCCCTTCCAATATGGAGGCGTACGGAGGCGCCATAACCGGGATTGTCGGAATCTACCGGGACCCGATGGGAACAGGCAAGAGCGCCAAATTGATCCTGGGATTGTATGGGTACTGCGTGGGACCGCGTGATTACAACAAGGAACTGAAACCCCACCTGCATCCCCGCAGGCTACTTGACGGTATCATAGAGGGCGTTCGGGACGGCGGAAATAAGAGCGGCATCCCGACCGGATACGGCCTTCTCCTGTTTGACGAAAGCTACCTTGGCAAATGCCTGGTCTTCGTGACAG
>CAZEGG010000013.1:0-23045 GCA_964511755.1 uncultured Desulfobacteraceae bacterium
CATCCAATCCCGGCATTTGAGATGGCAGAAAGGGTTTTGCAGCCGGGCCGCCCTCTTTTAATCCGGCGTTACGGTTTCCTTGCATCGGCGACAGCGCCCGGCTCCCCGAAAGAGCTGTTCCCCGCAATTGGGACATCGGTAGCGTCTTACCTCGGATTCCACCCATTTTTCCGTTCCCATCTCGCGCCGCTGCGGCACAGCCCGCAAAATTACCTGACGGCCGATTGGGATAGGAAAATTATCGATGTGTTCGCAGGGAAATGCGTCGCATTGGTGACATCCTTCATAGCCCCTTTCTTCGGTACAGGATCTGATGGTGCAGGTGGTGCAGTAGCCAAACACATCACTGGATAAACAGCCTTCACAGCGGATCTCCTCGGGTGGGACTCCATACACGGGGGCCAGTCGTTCCTTAAACTTTTCGTTATTGTCCTCATGGGCTATCCTAATGGCACAAACCCCGCAGTAAAGACCGCACGGGGCCAGCAATTCCTTCTTGATTTCCATGTCATTCCTCCTTCATTTGGATCAGCCTGTACGTCCTCTCTATCAATCGTCCGCGTTTGTCCATCAACCCTCTCTCCACATTTCCAGCCTTCCTGATTCCACGAGTTTCTCTAAAGAAGGCGGAAGTGTGACATGAAAAATTGATCAAGATGTTTCCTGCGCCTGGTTTCTGAACTGACTGTTGTACAGGCGATGGTAGACACCCTCCCTGGCCAGGAGCTCTTCATGGGTTCCCTGCTCCGTCAGCAGGCCTTTTTCGATCACGATTACCTGATCTGCTCCGGAAATGGTTGAAAGCCGGTGGGCAATAACGAAGCTCGTGCGTCCCCGCATCAATTCATTGAGCGCCTGCTGGATGGACAGCTCGGTACGGGTGTCGACCGAGCTTGTCGCCTCGTCCAGAATGAGGATGGCCGGGTCGGCCAATACGGCCCGGGCGATCGACAAAAGCTGGCGCTGACCCTCGGAAAGGCTCGCACCCCGTTCCGAGAGGACTGTGTT
This sequence comes from uncultured Desulfobacteraceae bacterium, assembly GCA_964511755.1. Taxonomy (GTDB): domain Bacteria; phylum Desulfobacterota; class DSM-4660; order Desulfatiglandales; family Desulfatiglandaceae; genus B46-G9. Next base: position 1,009 of record CAZEGG010000013.1, read on the forward strand.
GTAGCCCTGCGGAAGCCGACGGATGAATCCGTCCGCATGGGCTAACCGCGCTGCAGCGATTACTTCCTCATCGGTGGCGGTGAGACGGCCATAGCGGATGTTCTCGAGCACGGACTCGCTGAAAAGAAATGACTGTTGGAGAACCACACCGAGCTGCCGCCGCAGGCTGTCCCGGGACACGGTGCGTATGTCAACCCCGTCGAGCAGGATTCGTCCCTCGTCTATATCATAGAAGCGGGAAAGGAGGTTGACGAGGGTCGTCTTTCCCGCACCGGTGTGCCCCACGAGGGCGATCCGTTCCCCGGAACGGGCATGGACGGAGATGTCTTTCAGCACGGGAACGCCCGGCACATAGGAAAAAGTCACGTGTTCGAGTTTGACTTCCCCGGACACTCTGGACAGTTCCTGCGCGTGCGGGACATCGCTTTGGTCGGGGATCGTATCCAGGATCTCAAAAATCCTCTCGGCTCCGGCCAGCGCCCTCTGGACCTGGTTGTACAGATTGCCGAGCTGGCGAAGCGGTTCCGCGAAACGCCGCGAGTAAGAGATGAACGCGGCGATCGTCCCTATGGACACTATTCCCCGGATCGCCAGCCAGCCCCCAAGCCCGCAGAGAATCGCCACATTCAGGTTGGACAGGATACCCATCATCGGCATCACCACCAAGGCCAGCGTCATTGCCCGAACCCCGGTCGACCGGACTTCTTCGTTAGCCCGGTCGAACCGGGTCAGAACGCTTTCCTCCTGCCCGAATGCCAGCACTATCCGCTGCCCGCTGTAGGTCTCTTCGAGTACCGCATTCAATGCGCCCAGGCGAGCCTGGTACTTCCGGAAGACATTGCGCGTTTTTCTTCCCACTGTACCCACGAGGCCGATCATCAACGGGAAGGCAATCATCGAACCGAGGGCCAGCCAGGGACTCAGGACGAAAATGATGATCAGGATGCCCGCGAGGGTCAAAATCCCGGTGAAAAGCTGTGCCGCGTTGTTCGTCAGCACCTGGCTGATTGCATCCATGTCGTTTGTCAGCCGGCTCATGAGTTCCCCCTGGGCCCTGGCATCGAAGAACCTGAGCGACAGCGTCTGCATATGGTTGAAAAGATCCGAACGCAGCGTCCGCATCGCCCTTTGAGACACCCTGACCATAAGGATTCCCTGGATCAACTGCGCCGCAGCAGACAATACATAGGCAGCCGCCATGAGGAGAACCGGCAATAAGAGTGCCCTCAGATTTGCTTTGACAAGCTGATCGACGGCCCTGCCCAGCAGGTAGGGGGCCGCAAGGGCCAGTGCGGTTCCGAGGGCGGCGACCAGGGCTATCACGACCAGGCTGCCCCGATGCGGACGCAGGTAGTGCATCAGACGACGAAGTGCACCCCGGACATCTTTAGGGCGTTCGATAGTCCGGCCGTGGGGGCCGCCCCTTCCGCCAGGGCCCGGCATACCGGTCATCGTCACCGGGACGCGTTGTCCGGTCTGCCCGTCAGCCATGGTATCCTGCCCGGCCGTCGAGCGGCTCGCCGAGTTGGGAGCGATAAATGTCGCGATACATGGTATTTGAAGCGAGCAGTTCCCGGTGGGTACCGACAGCGTTGATCCGCCCCTGGTCAAGCAGAAGAATCCTGTCGGCAAGGAGCACGGTGCTGATGCGCTGGGCCACGATAAGGCGAGTCGTAGCGTTTTTCGAATCGGCAATCAAGCTGTCGAGGGCGTCCTGGAGCCGTACTTCCGTCTCAATGTCCAAGGCGCTCGTTGAATCGTCCAGGATGAGAACTTTGGGTTTGACAAGCAGCGCCCGGGCAATCGTGATCCTTTGACGCTGTCCCCCGGAAAGCGTTACACCGCGTTGCCCGATAACCGTATCGTATCCCTCTGGCAGCTCTGCGATGAACTCATCAGCCTGGGCTGCCTGCGCCGCGGCCACCACTTCCTCATCGGTGGCGGCCGCCCGTCCGTAGCTGATGTTGTCGCGCACTGTGCCGCTGAAAAGAACCGCTTCCTGGAGGGCCACCCCGATCGCGCCTCGCAGCACGTGAATATCCAGATCCCGCACGTCGATGCCGTCGAAGGTAATCCGGCCGGAGGTCACATCGTAAAAACGGGGGATAAGATGAATCAGGGTCGATTTTCCAGAACCCGTGGCGCCCAGGATTGCGACGGTCTCTCCCGGTTCCGCCGAGAAGGAGACATCCGACAGCACCGGTTCCGCTCCATCCGCATGGTAGCTGAAGGAGACATTTTCAAAAACGATTCTCCCTTCGGGATGAGCAAGCTTTTCCGCGTGGCGGAATTCCTTCACTTCCGGCTCGGCATCCAGCACTTCCAGGATCCTCCTTGCTGACGCATCCGCAGCGGCAAGAGGACCGAGCATCCCCGCCAGCATGAGGATCGGGAAAAGGGCGAAAGAGAGATAGTTGATGGCCGCCACCACCTCTCCAACGGTCATGTGGCCTGCGATAGCCATCCTGCCGCCGATCCAGACTGCGCTGACAATGGCCAGATTGAGCATCAGGAGCATGAAGGGAATGAAGACCGCCATGAGTTGAGAGGCTTGAATGGTCTTGTTCGTGAGTTCCTCGTTCGCTTCACCGAATCTGGCCATCTCGTGTGCGGTCCGAACAAATGCCTTGACCACCCGCATTCCGGCCAGGTTTTCCTGGAGGACGATATTCAGTCGATCGAGCCGCTGCTGCACGAGAAGAAATATGGTGCGGGCCTTGCGGGCAAAGAACCACACCAGGACAACGATCAGGGGAATGAATACCGCCATAATCAGGGCCAGGCGGGGGCTGGTGAAAATGAGAAGTACAATCGCCCCGACGGCCCATATGGGAGCCCGAGTGAGGATGCGGAGCGAGAGCAGAACAACGACCTGCACCATATTGACGTCGCTTGTGGAACGAACGATGAGTTTTCCGGTCTGAAGGGTATCGAGGTTTCCAAAAGAGAAGGATTGTACTTTTCTCATGAGCGAGCTGCGCAGGTCGGCTGCAAACCCCATGGCTACGCTTACCGAGAGGTAGTTGTTGATCAGCGCGACGCTCGCAGAGACGATTGCGGCTCCCACCATGTAGAGGGCCATGGTGATGACGACGTGGAGGTTTTTCGGAACGATCCCCTGGTCGATGACCCGCTGTGTGAGATGAGGAATAACAAGGTCGGCAGCGACCATGACAAGCAGCAGCAGCAATGCGAGCGCCGCTCGCATCCGGTACGGCCGCAGAAACCTGTAAAGGCGCAGGAGGGCTCTCATCGGTTCTCCTTTTCGCGGTCATGGGAAATCCCCTGCCGGAGAACGGATCGAGTGGCATCTTCCGGCGGTTCTGATAGATGCTGCTGAACCTTTAAAAGCGATGACGTAAGAATGCGGCGTTCATCATCGGTGAGAACAGAAGTCAACTCCTCGTCAATCTCCCGAAACAGTGTTCGGGCTTCATGGCGAAGTGCCCTTGCCTTCTCGGTGAGATGCACCCGAACAATTCTCTGGTCCGCTGTGTCCCTCTGCCGCTGAATCCAGCCGTCCCGCTCCATCCGCTGCAGGGTGCTGGTTGCTGTCGGCGGTGTGATACGCAGGGTTTGGGCAAGGACGTTCTGGGCAATGCCGTCCTTTTGCCAGAGATGGAAGAGAACCATTCCCTGGGCTTGGGGGAGCCCGATTTCTTCCAGTTTCGTGCGTATCCGTCCTCCGACAAGTCGGCTGACCCTGGCCAGCAGATGTCCGAGCGTGGGTTTGTGCATGTCCTGCATCGAGTTAATCATAAATATTAGCTTTCTAATTGTTAGTTTTCTAACTTATAGCACTTCTCTCGGCCCCTGTCAAGGTCCCTGAGAAAGAAAATTTGACATTGCAACAGGGAGGGCCGGGGGTTCGTTTTCTGAAGTGGAAGGTTTTTGGTGAGAAATACGGGTTGGACTCACCAGCCGAATACGTCTTTTCGTTTGCCGGATTCCACGATTTGGCCCTGTTCCAACCGCAGTACGTGCGTGACGGCCCCGGGCATTTCCCTGAAATGGTGAGTAACGAAGATGATGCTGGCAGGTGTCTGCCGACAGAGCTGATCCAGCAATTTGATGATATGAAGGCGATGTTCGGCGTCCAACCCCTGGCATGGTTCGTCGAGCACAAGAAGCGCCGGGTTTTTCACCAGTGCGCGTGCGAGAAGTGCCATCCGTTTTTGTCCGGCGGACAATGAACGAAACGGTCGTTCTCCCAGGTCTTCGATATCAAGGGCGGACAACCAGCGATCCACAAGTTGCTCCTGATCCCGTGAGCAAGCCCGATACAATCCCACGGAATCGAAAAAACCGGAACAGACTACCTGGCGGCAGGTGATATTCCGGTCATAGTACAGCTGCAATTCCGGTGACACACATCCAATACGGCGTTTTATGTCCCAGATGCTTTCTCCTGAACCCCGCTTCTTGTCGAACAGGGTAATCTGATTGGCGTACACCTGCGGATTATCCCCCAGAATCAGGCTCAACAGGGTTGTCTTTCCGGCGCCGTTATGCCCCACTACCGCCCAGTGTTCACCCTGTTTCATCTTCCAGTTGATGTTGCGCAACACAGGGGTCCCGTTGTAGGTGACTGACGTATCTTTCATCTCGACCAGCGTGTCATATTCGCTGGCTGGTTTCTCGGAATTCCCGGGGAACCGCAGGTGCTCGCCGGCCGAAGTCTGTTTTGAGGCAGTCAGGAATTGCCGCACGAACGGTGTCCGCAGAATTGTTCTTTTCGGGCCCTGGGCGGTGACGCTATTGTCGTGTACACAAAGGAGGTGCGTCACCCCCTCGAGGATTTCATCGCCCCTGGAAGTGATCAGTAATACCTGGAAATTTCCCGCAGCAAACAATTGTTCAATGATATTCCGCAGCATGTCTCGGGAAGCGGTATCCAGTCCGCTGAAAGGATCATCAAAGATCAGTAATTTCGGTGCCCTTATGAGCGCGCGGGCGATCAGGACCTTGCAGACTTCTCCGTTCGATACATGAATGATTTTGCGATCCAGGAGGTGAGAAATCCCCAATAATTCGACTGCATCCGCTCTTCTCTGACGGTAGGTGTCCTGACTAATCCAAACTGGTTCGGTCTCCTGAGGCAAATACTGCTCGATACCCTTTTTGCTCAGCAGTTCAGCCACGGTCGGCACGTCTTCGCCTTCGATACTCTGCCAGCGCGCCTGATAGTATCCGGCGAACCGCCGCAATAATTGCTGACGCGCTTTAGCGGAAATCCTGAGTATCTCCCCTGGCTCGGGATAGGAGCGGGCATCTCCCCCGGCTCCATCAAAAAAGAATCGAATTTGTCCACGCACGAGAGGAACTCTGCGACAGATCGCATCTGCGAGGAGCGACTTGCCGGACCCATTCGGTCCGATAACCGCCCAGTGTTGACCGGATTTGAGCGCCCAATTCGTCCTTTCAAACACGCGCGTGTCGCCCACCCGAAGGGTGATGTCATCCAGGCTGATGAACGGCCTTCCGGTATTCGGTTGCAAAGAATTCATAGTACTTACCCAGACATCAGTGAAAAATGCCTGCGGAGATGGCCTCTCACGCAGGCTGCATATTGTGCGGTTCCGGTGCAGGCATTCCTGCTGTTTGCACCTTAAAAGAACAGACGCCATGGCTTTTGTCAACATTTAAGTGGCACTAACTGAATCCGCCCTTGATGCCGTTGATGCAGATGGTTGCACTATTTCTCCAAAAATGTGATATAAAAGGACGATAGTCTCCATCAAAGTGAATACGTCGCCGCCGAGGCTTGGGGGCTTGCGCGTGGGGGTCTTGGTGCGGGGCAGGCGAACAATCAACGGGTAGCGGATATGGGGGTATTGGACAGAATCGAAAAGAATAAGGTGAGGGACTTGCTGGGCAAGGGGTGGCTCACCCATGACGGCATGTGGTTCTACCACACGTGCCGTGAATTGGGCGTTGAGAAAGCGAACGCCTTGAACAAAGCCGCCATACGATCCCTGGCCCCCATCGAGGTGGCGAGAACCAGGAGTATCCTGGCGATGGATACCCAAGAGTTGGATACATTCGACGGGCTCAGAGTATTCCTTATGGAGGCCCTGGAATTGATCCTGCCCGATTCGGTCTTTGAGAGATTTCACCTGGATTCGCCCTCAAGAGGTTTTCTACGCTGGGAATGGGAAGACGGAGAATGCTTCGCCTACAAGGGCATGAAGCGCATAGGAATGATCGATGGGTACCGCTGCGGGGTCATGTACAGGATCGAATGCTGGCTTGAGTCTCTGGGGATCGCATATGAAATAAACCCCAGGATCGAGGAGTGCATCATGCACGAAACAGGGTCCTGTTCAGGCGACATCAGAGTCACGCGCCCCGGAGAAGGTCGAGACCCCGGTTAAGACATGATCAGGCCTGCATCGGATGAAGCGGTCTGTTTCAAAAACATCGAGTCAGGAGAACGACATGAGGATCCCCTATTACCAGGTTGATGCATTTACGAACAAGGTCTTTGCGGGAAATCCGGCGGGCGTATGCCCTCTGGAGACCTGGCTTGACGACGGAACGCTGCAGAATATCGCTGCGGAAAACAACCTTTCGGAAACCGCTTTTATCGTGGAGAAGAAAGAAGGCTGGGAACTGCGCTGGTTTACCCCGAAGACGGAGGTGGATTTGTGCGGGCATGCCACACTCGCGAGTGGTTTCGTCGTTTCGAGCGTTCTGAAACGCGGTGGATCCGTGATCCGGTTTTCCACGAAGAGCGGTACTCTGACGGTGCAAGCGCGGGATGACCTGCTGGTCATGGATTTCCCCTCCCGTAAAGGCGAACCGGCATCAGCCCCTGCCGTCTTGAAGAAAGGGCTCGGATGCGACTTTGAGGAGGTATACAAGTCACGGGACTACCTGGTGGTCTTAGCCAGCGAAGAAGACGTGAAGAGGCTGCAGCCGGACTTCGCCGAATTGGCTGCAGTGGACTCTCTGGGTATCATCGTTACTGCGAGGGGACAGGCAGCGGACTTCGTATCCAGGTTTTTTGCCCCCCGTGTCGGGATCCCGGAGGATCCCGTCACCGGCTCGGCTCATTGTACACTGGTTCCCTACTGGTCTTCCCGATTGGGAAAAGACGAACTCATCGCCCATCAGGTTTCCCAGCGAGGCGGTGAGCTTTTCTGCAAAGACATGGGAGACAGGGTCTCCATTGCAGGAAAGGCGGTGATCTACCTCGAAGGGTATATCTACACCGGATGAGGGCCACGGGAATTTCAAGGCATGAACGCACTCGGGTGAATTGAAACAAGCTCTGGTCGAGAGGAGGAGGCTCCCATCTTGGATATGGATGTCTCGGGGAAGTGAAAATGAATGATTCTGCTGGTCTGGTAATCATCGCGGTAATCGGAGGGGCGGCGGTTGCGCTTCAAGGTCAGTTCATGGGGCTGATGGACAAGGTCATGGGCACCAGGGAGAGCGTGTTTATCACCTATGGGAGCGGAGGGCTCCTGGCGGCTGTCATCATGCTGGCAGCAGGCGGTGGCAACCTGAAGGCATGGCGCCAGGTCCCCTGGTATTCTCTGAGCGTGGGTCTTTTGGGCCTGGTGATTGTTGGAACGATCGGCTATACGGTTCCCCGGTTGGGACTTTCGAAGGCCTTCACGATCCTGGTCGCCGCCCAGTTCATTGTGGCCGCTCTCCTGGATCATTTCGGTCTGTTCGGGGCAACGGTGCGCCCCATGGAATTAAGCCGTCTGCTGGGCATGTGCGTCCTTATCCTGGGCGTATGGCTTATCATGAGGTAAAACTCGCCGGATCTCCCTGGGACATCCGCAAGCGAAGTGTACTCGTCGAAAACTCGAGCACTGAAAGGGAAAAGAGGTGCTGGAGTGAAAAGATCGATGGTATATACATATATGCTGGCGATAGTCTTCCTGGCCGTATGGGGGACCATGGCATACGGGGCTGCAAAGACCGGGTTGAACGGCAAATCTCTTTTTAAGCGAAAATGCGGCCTCTGTCACAGCATAAAGAGACCGATGTCCAAGAGGAAGACGAAGGAAGAATGGAAAAAAACGGTCATGCGGATGAAGGATACTAATGGCTGTCCCATTACGGATGAGCAAGCAGAGGCCATCATCCAGTACCTCTCCCAACACTACAGAAAGTGAGTCTCCTCCCTCAAAGCGGAAGGTATACGGGAACCCTCGAGGCTGCTCAGGGATGAAGCCGTCTCTTCTCTGAAGAGCATGCCCTGTCAGACCCCGGATCGGGAGAGCCTGTCCGGGCCCTCCGCTGGAGGTGGATGGTTTGGCTGAAACTAATACACATTGTGCCAATTGAGAAAGAAGCGAACTGACTTCAGAAAGGGGAAAGAAACCATGAAAGTAGTGGCGTTTAACGGAAGCAGCCGGAAGGACGGAAATACGGCCATCCTGCTGGGCGTCGTCCTGGCCGAACTCGGAAAAGAGGGGATTGAGACCGAACTCATCCAAATGGCCGGAAGCCGTCTGCAGGGGTGCATCGCGTGTTACAAGTGCTTTGACAACAAGAACAGAAAGTGCTCTGTGGATTCAGATAAGCTGAATGAATATCTCGGAAAGATGATAGAAGCAGACGGGATTGTTCTGGGTTCCCCGGTCTACTATGCCGATGCAACTGCGACGATCAAGGCGCTCATTGAACGGTGCGGATTTGTCTCTGCTGCCAATGGAGGACTCTTCACCCGCAAGGTGGGAGCGGCTGTCGCCGCGGTGCGCAGGGCAGGCGCCATACGGGCGTTTGATACACTCAATCACCTGTTTCAATACAGCCAGATGTTCGTTGTCGGTTCCACCTACTGGAACGTAGGCCTGGGACGTGACAAAGGGGATGTCAGGGAGGATGCCGAGGGCATCAAAACCATGGAAAATCTCGGCAAGAATATGGCCTGGCTGCTCAAAAAAATTCACTCGTAGAGGGCTGCCGCGTCCCGCAGGGCTCCCAATTCCCCCTCGATTCCACGACCGGATGGGTCACGACTCGGGCAATAACCCGAGCAGATGAGAGAGGATGCGGCTGTTCAGGGAGGATGAAACCGTGATCAACTTACGAGGTGTACACAGGTGAATAGCGGCCCCCTCCCGAAAACGGCACGGGACTGGTGCCGGATCGGCGAGCAATACATTTCGAATCTCTCTACCTGCAGGGTCCACAGGGTTCTCGAGGATACGACCGATTTCTATGGAGTGGAATACGGTGATGTGATCCTCTTGAATGACATCGGGTATCTGGTGCGGGGAACGGAGTCGGAAAAGAAATTCGGGCTGGAAGGAGAACCAAAACCCTGGGTAAAAAGCTGCATCGATCTCATCACCGGAGAGCGCAAGATCATCAAACTCACCTTTCTGGAAGAATTTTCATGCACTATTGAGGGACTGAAGTTCACGTGTCTGCGCAATCCGGAGAAGGAGGCCCGAATCCTCGAAAAGGTGAAGGGGCATCAAGGGTTCATGCAGGGCTTCTCCGCAGTGGACTCGAGCGGAAATATCGTCAGGGTCCTGGACCGCATCGCGGGCAGGAGTCTGGATAACACTATTCAGTCTCTTCCCGTCGCGCATGAAAAATACTATCGGGAACATCTGCCGGATATTCTTGAGCACCTCGGCACAGCCTGTGAAGCTCTCGGGGATCTTCACCGCATGGGAGAAGTTCACGGAGACATCACCCCTGATCACATCTTCGTGGAAACGGGGACAGGCAGGTACCGATGGATTGATTTTGATTACGATTACAAGGAAAGAGACCACGTCTTTGTAAGGGACATCCTTGAAATGGGGACCCTGCTCGCCTATGTGGTGGGAAAAGGGTACCTGATCCTGAGAGACATCAGACTCAGGTACCCCGAAATCGCTGAACGGCTTCGCGCGGAAGACATGCAGAGCGTGTTCCCGAGCCAGCTGGCCAACCTGAAATTGATCTACCCTCACGTCCACCATGAGCTGAACCGGATCCTCTTGAGATTCTCCCGGGGCCCCGGGGCCGTGTACCGGGATGCAAAGCAACTGGCGGCGGACATTGCCCGCGCCGCGACACTCATACAGTAGATCTCCGAGCCCGCCCCGAGCGTGGACCTAATCGGTATTTCTTCCCTCCTGAGCGGTTTCGGGCATATGGCGGTGAACGATCCAGGCTCCGGCGACAGCCATGACCCCGCCTGTCAAGAACGGCAGGTCGAAAAACACGATTGCGAGAGCACCGGCAATCATCGGACCCAGCGCCAGACCCAGGCCGAATCCCAGGGTGATGAAACTCATCTGCCGGCCTTCACCCCCCACTTGTGCAAGGTCCGCTGCCACTGCAAACGCAGGCGCGGCAATACCCGCAGTCGCTATCCCCTGCAAGACCCGCAGGAGAATAAACTGCCAGAGGGTGGTGACCTCCCCCAGGAGCCCGGTGACCGGGGCCATGAAAAGCAGTGACAGGATAATGATGGGTCGCCTGCCCACGGAATCGGAAAGACGCCCTAAAGGAACCTGGCACAGTACCCGGCCCGCCATCAGGGAACTGAATGCAATGCTGAAGCCGAGTGCGCTGATATCCAGCCGAGCATTGAATTCATTTTCCAACGTGGTGACCATGGAAAAAGCGATGGCCATGATAAACGTGGCGGCCGCGGCGCTGAGAATTCCCGGATGCATTAATTCCCTGTCCAGAATTTTGAAGGGCCTGGCCTGCGAAGATTTCGGGGGCACCTTCACTTCGTCGACCCAGAAATGCACCAAAACCATTGCTGCGGCAATAAAGCCGGCGCCGACAGAGAACGCTGTATTGAACCCCCACGTGACTTTCAGGAATCCGCCCATTAACGGTCCAAGAGTAAATCCGATGACGCGCATTGTGCTGTAGACGCCCATGGCGCCGCCCCGGGTTTTCCGCTCCGTAACGGCAGCCATAATGGCCAGGGAGGCGGGGATGGTCATCGCGACACCGACACCCTGCACCATTCGGAGAAAAACCAGCTCGAGAAAACTGCTTGCGGGAATGAATCCGATTGTCCCTGCACACATCAACCCGAGACCGAGCAGAATGAGGAACTTGCGGCGGCCCAGCCGATCGCTCAATGCCCCCATAAAGGGCTGCAGGACCGAATTCACTATGCCGTACAGGGAGAGCAAAATGCCCACGAGGACCGGCAGCGGAAAGTGCAGGTGTTCCGTGGGAATCTTTGCCACATAGAGCGGCAGGATAATAAAGAGGATGCTGTTGCCCATGGCATCGGCCATGCGGGCAACGGAAAGTGCCAGGACAGGCCGGGTCAGTCCGATGGACTGCGCGAATCTCTTGCTCACCTTAAAATCTCCGGATTCAGCTGTGCGCCGGGTATCGCAGACTCTTTGTGCTCTTAAACCGGTGCACGTATAAGATAGCAATGCATCGACCGTTTACAAGAGGATTAAGGAGTTTCAACCACATCCGCCGCCGGAATCAAGAAAGGCGAAAGAATTTTATTGACAGGCCGGAGGGATTTTCGTATATTTATGAAACCGGTTTCACAAATGAACTTAATTGTCGAACTCCTTGCGAGAGCGGTTTAAGTCATGCCAAGCAAACTTGAGAAACCTGGAAGGGCAACGGTGAAGGACGTTGCTGAGCGAGCGGGGGTTTCGCGTTCAACAGTTTCCAGAGTCCTGTCCTGTCCTACCCTAGCAAGGCCAGTCACTAGAGCTAAAGTCAGAAGAGCAATAAAAGATTTGGCATACCAACCCTGCCCTATTGCAAGAGGACTGGCAACCGGGACAGTTCCTTTCATCCATGTGCTGGTTAGTGACATTCGAAATCCCTTCTACGCCGAACTGGCAAGGGGAGTGGAGGATGTGGCTAGGGAGCATGGTTACGCAACCGTGTTTGCCAACACAGATGATTCTCCGGAACGTGAGCTCGAATGTCTGGAGTACACTAATAAACTGCACTTCGCCGGACTCATTATGATGTCGGCAGCAGGAAGAGTTGACCTGAAAAGGGCCGTGACCAAGCTCAATCGTCCGGTTGTGTTGGTCAACCGAATTGTTCCCGGTTTAACAACCGATGCAGTCATCTTGAACAATGAATATGGTGGATATCTGGCTACGAAATATCTTATCAGTTTGGGGCATAAGAGAATAGCCCACTTGGCCGGCATACAAAAATCATCGGCCAGCGCTGACCGAAACCGAGGATTTATAAAGGCAATGAAAGAAGAAGGGCTTGACATCCCTCAAGGCGCAATTCTGCAAGGTGACCTGAAGCTCAGCTCTGGAGAGGCAGTCGGCCGTCGCCTTATTCAGGAAGGTCTAAAATATACGGCGATTTTCAGTGCCAATGACCAGATGGCTATCGGCCTAATATCCGCGTTTGAAAGAGAGGGCCTCCAGGTACCCGGGGATGTGAGCGTTGTCGGATTTGACGACATTGCTTATGCCAAACTTCCACGCATCCAGCTGACCACTGTCAGACAGCCTTCGTACGAAATGAGCAGAGCCGCCATGAACATGTTGTTGGAGCAGTTGGGGCAACAGAACTCGGTTTGCCGAACCATGAGATTTGAACCGGAGTTGGTGATAAGAAGCACGTGCGCAGCTCCGAAGTCTTAATGCGATGCATCGCAGAAATTAGAAATTAGAGAAGAGTGAGAGATGTTGGCCATCCATGAAACACACCCCGTTTTAGTCGGATTAACTCTGATTCCAAGCTGAAATTGATTTTCTGCTAATAAGTTTTGAAAAGAACTCAAGGAGTTTCAAATGGCGCAGGACCGCAGCAAGAATGTCGAGAGGTTGTATGAAGTATTTGATTTCCGAACAGTTGGGATGTCTCCACCAAATCGGTTGATCTTCGGATGCGGGGCAGTTGAAAAAATTGGAGAAGAGGCAGCGAAATTAGCGCAAGGCATGGTTCTCCTTGTAGGTGATGAGACAATTCAACACCTTGGGATAATGAAAAAAGCCGAAGACGCGCTTTCGACATCCGGCCTCAACGTTGCCACATTTTCCGCTATCCAACCGGAACCTCATCTGGAATCAGCGGAAGCGCTTTACGAATTTGGCGTTCGATGCGGCTCGAAATCTATGGTGGCTATCGGCGGCGGAAGTGTGATGGATATTGCCAAGCTGGTGTCCCAATGTATCGCCAGCGGTCAGCCGCCTCAGTTATTTGCGGAACGCAAAGTGCTCCCGGAACGACGCGGACTCCCTTTAATCGTTGCGCCGACAACCTCCGGTACAGGGAGTGAAGTCAGTATGAACGTGGTCTTGGGAATCGGTGAAGAAAAGATATTCCTTGCAGATCCGTACTATTATCCGGACATCGCGATTGTTGATCCTGCCCTGACGTTGAGCATGCCGCCCCAAATTACTGCGATGACGGGAATTGATGCTCTCAGTCATGCCATTGAGGGTATGCTCCACAAAAAAGCGAATCCTCTCAGCGATGCCTTATGCATAGCCAGCATTGAAATGGTCGGTGCCAACTTGAGAAAAGCAGTGGCCGACGGCGGTGATCTGGAAGCGCGGTACCATATGTCCTTTGCAGCAACATTGGGGATGATGGGCATGATAATGTCCGGTGGATTGTACGCTCATAGCGCCTCCTATGCAATTTCCAAATACAGGCCCACACCCCATGGCCTGGGCTGCGCTGTGCCTCTCCCATATACCATGGCTTTCAACTTGCCGGTCAGCGTTCCGACTCTGGCAAGAATAGCGAACGCCCTGGGGGAGCAGATTTGGATGCACTCGCTGCTGGACGCGGCGCGTTTGGCTGTGCATTCGGTTGCCCGCTTATTAAAGGACACCGGCTTGCCGGCAACTCTCCAGGAGTTGGGAGGAATTGAGGAAAGCGATCTTACAGGATTGGCAGACTTAATGATAAAGAAATGGCCGCGGCCCATGAACCCGCGTTCCATGACTATTGATGACTCACTAACCCTGTGGCGCAACATGTGGGAAGGAGTCTTATAATTTCCCTGCCTGCCGGATACCGAGGTAAATCGATAAACAAAGGTGGCGCCGAAATGTCCCGTTGATTTCCTCTAAGAGAAGTTGCAGGACCTTTGGCGCTCTGAGAAGACCAATTATGGTCAAAACCATTAACTCAGGGAGGTACATCATGACGAAAAGTGGGCACAAGAATTGGTTCTGGATCCTGATTTTGGGCATTTGTTTCAGCTTGACGCTGCCCAATCAAGTCCTTGCGGCGAAGGAAGTCAAGATCGCACTGTTTGCGCTTCTTTCCGGGAGTGGCGCCGATGCCGGACATCAGGGTCTAACCGGAGCGCAGCTAGCCGTGCAGGATATCAATAATTCAGGAGGAATCAAGGCCCTGGGAGGGGCGAAACTCAAAATGATTGTCACTGACGTGACCTCGACGTACTCCAGAGGGCCCAGCATCACCGCTCGAGTGCTGTCGACCAACAAGGTGGCAGGTGCGGTCGGCTATCTTTATTCCGGGATGACGCTCGCCTGTCTTCCGGTGATTGAAAAAGCCAAGATTCCGTTGGTCACGACCTCAGTCTCAGACAAGATTACCGCTCAAGGCTACAAATACGTTTTTGAAATTTGTCCAAAGGGAAGTCAGTTTGGTATAACTCAGGTCGAATTCGCCGCTTATCTACGAGATAAGTATAAATTGAAGGCCGATAAGCTCGGTTTCGTCTTTGAGAACGGGCCTTACGGAACCTCTACTGCGAAGGGGCTGAAGGAAGGCGCAGAGAAGGTCGGCTTCCATAACATCGTACTTTACCAACCATACGACAAAGACATCACCGATGCCGGGCCGCTGGTGACCAAAATCAAATCGTCCGGAGCAAATATCGTTTTTGCCACATCCTATACTCCCGATGCTCAACTGCTGGTGAGTACCATGAAAAGCATGCGGGTCAAGCCTATCTTGATAGGCGGCGGGGCCGGTTTTTGCTGGCCGGCCATTGAAAAGGCCATTGGACCCAGTGTCAACGGCGTTTTCAGCGTTGGTTCCTGGAGCTGGGACGTTAAAAACATTATGGACGTACCCGCTCGCTACGAAGTGACCCAGCGGTATAAGAAAAAGTACGGGGTCTTTATGGCCGAGCAAGCCGGCGAGCACTATGCAGCTGTCTGGCTGCTGAAAGATGCTATAGAAAAGGCCCGCTCAGCAGATCCACAGAAAGTCCGTGATGCCCTTGCCAAATACGAGTACCAGAAAGGCCTGGTCGGTATGTTTCAGCCGGGGCAAATCAAATTCAACGACACGGGTTGGAACTTCCACACCTTTCCAACTATGATCCAGTGGCAAAACCAAGTACCGAGAACAGTTTATCCGCAATCAGTGGCCTCAACGAAAGTGGAGTGGCCGGTTAAGTAACCTTTGACCGGTATCGGGGAGGGCCACCGGCAAAGTCCTCCCTGATACCAGATTTATCGTAATTCATGGGGCCGTCTCCTTACGGCACCAAAAACACAACGAAAAACCCGCGCGACATTTTAGTCGGAGAGATCAATGGGCTTCCAGTTTGAAATTTTTTTGCAGTCACTTATCAATGGCATCCTCATAGGAGGAGTATACACTCTGATCGCCGTGGGGCTGACCCTGATCTTCGGCATCATGAATGTGGTTAATTTTGCCCATGGAGAGTTCGTAATGCTGGGCATGGTTGCGACCTACGTGCTCTCCAAGCTGTTCGGCCTCGATCCTACCGTATCCATCATTTTTGTTGTCCCTATTATGTTCGGTGTAGGCGTATTCTTTCAGAAAACACTTATCTCTCGCGTCATCGGAATGCCCGATGAGACGCAAATCCTGCTTACGCTGGGTCTTTCGCTTCTCTTAATTAACGGGGCATTGCTAATCATGGGAGCTGACCCGCGCTCTATTCGAACCCCCTACAAGTTCGCATCGCTGGCAATCGGGCCTCTCTTGATAACAGTCCCGCGTTTAATCGCTTTTTCGGTGGCTATGGTTGCCTCTGTCGTACTGTGGTTTTTTTTATCTCGGACCGACCTGGGTCGAGCGCTTCGCGCAGTAGCTGAAAAACCCGAAGTAGCCACGCTGATGGGCATTAATTCCAAAAAAATGCATTGGCTGGCATTTGGGATAGGAAGCGCCCTCGCCGGACTAGCCGGAGCTGTGCTGACACCATTCAGGTATATTTTTCCTGCTGTGGGACAATCCTATGTGTTGATCGCCTTTGTGATCGTTGTCTTAGGTGGAATGGGCAGCATTCCCGGAGCCATATTGGGCGCCTTTCTCATTGGCATCACCGAGTCGCTGACTTCTCAATACGTCGCCCTGGATCTTTCGATGTTGGGGCCCTTTGTGCTCTTTGTGCTCATTTTATTGTTCAAACCGACGGGCGTACTCGGAAAAGGAAAGGCTTACTGATGAGTACTACTCCAGGCAACAAGACTAACCGGAGCATTTACAGCTTTGTAGCAATCGCGCTGGGTATCTTCTTTGCATTGCCGCTGGTTCTGAATCAACCCTACATTATCAGGGTGATGATCAATATTTTCTTTTTTGCAGCATTAGGCAGTGCATGGAATATTATTGGCGGCTTTGGAGGCCAATTATCCTTGGGCCATGCGGCTTTTGTGGCACTGGGTGCATACCCTACCGCCCTTCTCCTGGAAAATTATAACCTGGCTCCCTGGTTGGGAGTTCTTCCCGGTATTGTCTTGGCAATGGCTGTCGCCTGGGGCATAGGGAAGTTGGTTCTCAAGCTGAGAGGGCCATATCTGGCGCTGGCGACCTTGGCCTTTGTTGAAATCATCCGCATCCTTTTGCTCCACTTCAAAGAGGTGACACAAGGCTCATTGGGGGTTTCAATTCCCTTCAAAGGCAACAACTGGTGGACGCTTCAATTTGCTACGAATCATGTGAATTACCTAATAGCTTTGGGATTACTGGTAGCCATACTGTATGTTTCTTACAAGATCCACATTTCACGTATGGGCTACTATTTACAGGCGATAAAAGAAGACCAGGATGCTGCCGAAAACCTGGGCGTTCCGCTGGCGAAAACAAAGAATATGGCCTTTGTAATTTCCGCAGGCTTGACCGCGATCATGGGTGGTTTCTATGTAATCTACCAGAGCTACATTGACCCCTACGCGGTATGTGGAATTGACTTGTCCATACAAATCGTTTTGGTCGCGATTGTCGGCGGAGTTGAATCGGTCTGGGGACCGGTCATCGGAGCAGCACTGGTGGTCCCATTGATGGCGGTAAGCAATATCGTCCTGGGAGGAGGCCGGGCCGGCGCTTCGTGGTTGATTTACGCGGGCCTATTGATAGTTATCGTCCTGTTCAGTCCCAGAGGACTGATTACCCTGATCCCTAAACTGAAACATTACAGGACAGAGTGACAATGGCGAACGAAAAAGTTGGAAGCAACGGGAACATTCTCGAGTTAAAATCTCTTAGAAAAGTCTTCGGCGGCCTTGTCGCGGTTCATGATGTTTCATTCACTATTCGTCAGGGCGAAGTTGTGGGACTGATCGGGCCTAACGGTGCTGGAAAAAGCACCATAGTGGGCCTGATTATGGGCATGCATAAAGCCAACGGCGGAGATGTTATTTTTAAGGGGAGCAGCATAACCGGTCTCAGAACCGACCAAGTGGTTGCGTCAGGCATCGGCCGTACTTTTCAAGTGGAAAGACCTCTTCTGAATATGAGTGCCCGGGGCAATGTGATGATCGGAGCGATGCTGCATAAACCTCGTCGTCAGGAAGCGTTGGCTGAAGCCGACAGCATCATCGAGCGGGTCGGTTTGGGCCGGGTGGCCCACACGCTGGCGAAGAATCTGACCCCGCAAGACCGTAAACGCCTTGAACTGGCAAGGGTCTTGGTGACTCATCCCTCTTTACTCCTGCTCGATGAAGTGATGGCCGGGCTGACGCTCGGCGAGATTGATCGGACGATAGCTCTGCTTCGAGAACTGAGAAACGAGGGTCTATCGATCTTGATAATTGAACATGTAATGCATGCGGTGATGAGCATTTCCAACCGCCTTGTTGTCCTTGATCATGGAAGGAAGATCTGCGAGGGCACCCCGGACGATGTTGTCTGCGATGCCAGAGTAATTGAGGCGTATCTGGGTAAGAAAGGGGGAACGAGTGGACAGACTTCTCGAAGTTGAGGATATCGTTGTGGCCCATGGAGATGTTGATGTTCTCCACGAGGTAAGCATTGGAGTTTATCCAAGTGATTCCATCAGCATCCTGGGATCCAATGGAGCTGGTAAGACGACTCTGCTTCGGGCCATATCCGGCCTGCTCCCGATTCGTGCCGGCAAGGTCACTTTCGCCGGAACCGAGCTCTCAGGTATCCCGGCTTTCAAGTTGCCGGGCCTTGGAATGGCACACGTTCCCCAGGGCCGGGGGATTTTCGGCACTCTCAGTGTCCGGGAGAACCTTTTGCTTGGTGGATTAAACCCTTTGGCCCGCCCGAAACGCCAGGAGAATCTGGAAAAAGTATATCAATTGTTTCCCAGGCTCAGAGAGCGTTCCACGCAGTTGGCAGGAACCCTGTCAGGCGGTGAACAACAGATGCTGGCTGTGGGGAGGGCGTTAGCTCAACAGCCGATCCTGCTTATGCTTGATGAACCCTCGTTGGGTTTGGCTCCGGTCATCGTGGAGATGGTATTTGAGACCCTGGAAAAAATCAAACAAGAAGGCATAGCTATCCTGCTGGTCGAGCAAAATGTCTTTTTCGCAATAGGGATGGCTACGAGATGTTATCTGTTGGAGAACGGCAGGGTCACTCTTGAAGGAGATAGAGAAGAGTTTGAACAAAATCCTGTCATCGGAGAGTCGTATTTAGGCAGATAATACGGTTGTTTTTGTGATATCCGGCGAATGCCCAAGCCTCCCTATCTTACGGAGGGACCGAGAGGAAAAGATCGTCCGGTTTCCGCCGACAGGGAGTGGCGGCCGGATCCGGCATGCAGAGGGACGAATAATATATGAAGATAACAGATGTCCGATCCTATTCGTTAAACTGCCCCTTGAAAAGACCGTGGAGAATCTCAGGACTTGAGATGTCCACGATGACCTCCACAATCGTGGAGGTCGAGGCGGATGGATCCCTGATCGGCTATGGTGAAGCCCTGACCAGACTTGGACCCGGTGTGGCAAGAGAGGTGATTCAAGCCATCCTTAAACCGGTTCTCGTGAGAGAAGACCCTTTGCATGTGGATGTGCTCTGGGAGAAGATGTTCTCAACCATGATGTCTCGAGGGCACTGGAAAGGCTTCATGATAGAAGCGCTCAGCGGGGTTGATATCGCCTTATGGGATTTGAACGGCAAAATTCTCGGGCAACCGGTCTCCACGTTGTTGGGGGGTCGCCACCACGAAAAACTTGAAGCGTACGCTTCTTCCATCATGATCATGGAGACTGCCGACATGATTACGGAGGCAAAATCCCTGGTCGAGCGTGGTTTCAGAAAAATAAAATTCAAGATCGGCCAAGGAGTGGAGAAGGACTATGAATATCTTCGAGCAGCCCGGGAGACTCTTGGAGATGGGATTGAAATTATGGTCGACGCGAACAGCGGTTACTCTCTGGAGTCAGCTCTGCGTCTCGGATCAAAACTGCCGAAATTGGACGTCCGCTGGTTTGAAGAGCCTGTCGCTCCTCATCACACTGTCAACTATGCTCGCTTGGCCGAAAGCCTGTCAGTTCCTGTCGTGGCCGGCGAGTCCGAATTCACCCGATGGGGTTTCCGTGATCTTATTGTCAATGGAAAGGTAACGGTGATCCAGCCCAATGTCGCCCGCTGCGGAGGATTCACCGAAGCCCGCAAGATAGCTGCTTTTGCCAGCGCCTACGGAGTGACCGTGGCTCCACACACCGGCGCTTCCGGTGCTGTATGCATCGCGGCTGCAGCACAGTTTGCTGCTTCGCTATCCAACTTCTGCACTTTCGAGCACATGTATCCGGAGAACCCGCTGAGGGACGACATTCTTAAGGGACAAAGTTTTGATTGTGTCGACGGATACGTGCACGTGCCCGGAGGACCGGGACTGGGAATTGAAATCGATCCTGCCGGAATTGAAAAATATCTAGGACCATAAGCTGGAGAATAGCAAATGAATGGCTATACGAATCGAATCATCGACGTGGATCTCACGACTCGAAAAGTCGAGTTCATAGAGTTACCCGAAGAGATTCTCAAAAATTACATCGGAGGCAGTGGTATTGGCACCAAGCTCCTCTGGGATCATCGAGGCTATGCGGCGGAGCCTCTTTCCGGACAAAATCCTCTGATCTTCATGACGGGACCTTTTGCCAATACACCGGCATTGACTTCCGGAAGACATGCCCTCATTTTCAGGTCTCCTTTGACCGGCATTTTCGGTGAAGCTGATTGCGGCGGGACTTGGGGACCAACTCTGAAGCGGGCCGGTTATGACGGGATCGTCGTCAGAGGAGAAGCAGACTCGCCGGTTTATCTGTGGTGTAATGAAGACGGGGTCGAGGTCAGGGATGCGGAGCATGTCTGGGGCAAGGATACCTATGAGACTGATGAGGTGCTAAGATCCGAAACCGCGGCCAAGGCGGTGACGGCTTGTATCGGTCCCGCTGGTGAGCAGATGGTCAAGATAGCATCGGTGATGCATGATGGCCGGGCGGCCAGGGCAGCCGCGCGCTGCGGTCCCGGCGCACTTATGGGGGCGAAAAAGCTTAAGGCAATCGCCGTATACGGATCCAAAGAGACGACGATCCACGACCGCAAGGCCTTAATCGCGGCCCTCCGGGACATCGGCCGAACCATTAAGGAAAATATGGCCGGGATGAGTTTGCTTGGTACAGGCGGTGGTTTATTCAGCTTTGAAGAACTTGGATCCCTGCCGCTTCAAAATTGGAAGCGGTCCGAACGCTGGCAAGAGGGAGCAGAGAAGATTACCGGGGCGACCATGAAGGAGCGCATCGGCAGCGGCAATTATGGCTGTGAAAGATGCATTGTCCGCTGTGGGAGAATAATCAAGGTCGAGAGCGGGCCCTATGCCGGTCTGGAAGGAGCCGGGCCGGAATATGAGACCCTTGCGTCATTGGGATCTCTTTGCCTGGTTTCCGACGTAGAAGCAATCGCAATGGGAAATGATCTGTGTAATCGCTACGGTCTTGACACCATTTCCACCGGCTCCACGATCGCTTTTGCCATGGAGGCCTTTGAGCACGGAATCATCACGTCCCGAGATGTGGACGGCTTGGACCTGACTTGGGGCAACGCGGCAAGCATGATCGAACTGATTAAAATGATAGGCGAAGGACGCGGATTGGGATCGACCTTGGCCCTTGGCGTCAGAGAAGCGGCAAAAGTCCTCGGAAACGATGCCGAGGGCTTTGCTGTCCATGCAAACGGCCTGGAATTCCCAATGCACGATCCCCGGGCATACATGTCCCTTGCTGTCGAGTACTCCACATCGGCCAGAGGCGCCTGCCATCTTTCAGGTTTGTCCCATGCCTTTGAGCGAGCAATAACCCTGCCTGAGATTGGACTCAACGAGGTCCCCAATAGACTTGACCTCGAAGATAAGGGAAGGCTGACCGCCCTCAGCCAGGACATCTGCGGAATGTTCGACAGTCTGAAAACCTGTAAGTTCATGATGTTTGGAGGGCTCAAACTAACCCATATCTGTGAATGGTACAACTGCATTACCGGCCGGAAGATGACTCCGGCAGAGTTTATGCTGATCGGGGAGAGGATTTTCAACTTGAAACGCTTGTTTAATCTGAAATGCGGCTACAACCCCGCAGTAAGCGATACGGTAAGCTCAAGAGTTTTGACTCTGCCCAAGAAGGGACGCGACTGGCAGACGCGACTGCCTGACCTGGACGTGCTGAAGAAGAATTATTATGCATATCGAGGTTGGGACGAAAAAGGAATCCCCAGCGGACAAAAATTGGATCAACTGGGCTTATCTGCCTGAAAAGGTCGGTATGACGATTCAAAACAAAAAACGTAAAATGGTCCGCCTCGTTACGAAAAACAACGAAAGACTGCAGCGCTAATGGATAAAAAAGAAAACGTCGAGAATGAAGCTATTTTTCTTCTTCTCCACGAAAAGGATAATGTCT
>CAZEGG010000014.1:0-22628 GCA_964511755.1 uncultured Desulfobacteraceae bacterium
CCAGGTGAGTATAGGGTGAAGGGTGGGACAGGACAATCTGAAACTCGCCCGTCACATCAGGAACCATGGACTCCAGCACCCGCGCCACGCCGTTCGGAAAGACATTGATCCCCTTGACGTGCAGCATGTCATCGGCCCGGCCGATGACCCTGAATCGGGGCCCTGTACGGCCGCAGGAGCAGGGTCCCACGCCCAGAATTTCGAGGAGGTCGGACGTCCGGTACCGAACCAGGGGCTGCGCTTCCTTTTGCAGGTGGGTCAGGACCATCTCTCCAACAACTCCCTCTTCGACGGGAATATCCTCGCCGCTCTCAGGATCAATCAGCTGAAATAACAGGGTGCCGGTTCCCAGAAAATGGAGCTGATAGTTCTCCTGACACACTGCCGCAAAGTTGCACAGCACGTCCGAGACGCCGTAATTGGCATTCTGGGCCTTCATGCCCCACGCGTCCTCGATCCTCTGCCGGTACACCGGGTTGTCGAGGCCGGGCTCCCCGCCGAACAGGCCCAGTTTCAAGCCCAGGTCTCCAGGCTCCACACCCAGTTCGTCACGAACGACCTTTTCCAGATACTTGGGGTAGGAAGGAGTGGAGGAGATGGCGTTTATGCCCGCCTCCTGAATAACGCGGACGAGCTGGCGCGAGTTTCCGACGCCGAAGGGAAAGACCGTTGCTCCGGTGGTTTCCAGGTTGATATGATCGGTAAGGCCGCCCATCCAGAGCTGGTAGTTGAGGCAGTGGATAACCCGGTGCTGAGGACGCAGTCCCGCCGACCAGAAGGATCGGGCTCCGCAGTCATGGGTCACGTCCAGATCGGCCCTCGTGAGGGCCGTATACACAAAGCGTCCGGTGGCGCCGGACGTCCTGTGCACCCGGGATACCGCCTCCGGCGCGCAGGCCAGAAAGTCCCCGAAGGGCGGCTGCCGTTCCTGAGATTCCCGCAGCTCGGCCTTGGTGGTAAACGGAAGCCCCGCCAGGTCTTCAGGCCCTTTCACTTCCTTCGCGTCGCTCCCTGCGGCGGCCCACTTTCTCCGGTACATCTCGCTGGTTGCAGCCACATATTCCAGCTGTTTCAGGAGTTTCTCCTGCTCCAGCCGCTGCTGCTCGCCCGCCGGCAGCGTCTCCATCTCCGGATTCCAGCATTTCCCTTCCACGCCGCCCCCTACTTCTTTTTCATCCCGGCAAGGCGCCGGGCCACATATTCCGCCTGGTTCTGCGCCTGCGTGCAGATGAGGAGATGGTTGGCCTCGATCTCGAGAATCTGCTCAAACCCCGCGTCAAGACCCTGGTCGATTGCCGTGCGCGACAGCCTGAGGGCCAAGGGCGACCGATCGGCGATCTTTTCTGCCATGGCAATGGATTCGTCCATCAATTTCTCATCCGGCACGATCCTGTTTGCGAGCCCTATCTTGACGGCTTCTCCGGCATCAATGAATTCGCCGGTGAAGATGAGTTCCTTTGCCTTTCCCAGTCCCACGAGCTGGGTCAGGAGCTTGGTCCCGGCAGTGGTCACCGTCAGCCCGACGCCGGTTTCCGGGAACCCGAAGACGGCGCTCTCTCCCCCGATCCTGATATCGCAACTCATGGCGAACTCGCACCCGCCCCCGAGGGCATACCCCTTGACCGCTGCGATAAGGGGCTTCCCCAGTTTCATGATCAGCCGCTGGACATCCTGAAGACGATCCGTTTCCTCCAGCCAGGTAGCCGTGTCTTTCCCTGCGGCCGTTTCCTTAAGATCCTCACCGGCGCAAAAGGCCCTCCCTTCGCCGGTGAGAATGATCACAGAGGCATCCTTGTCTTGCCGGGCCGTTTCCAGGTAGGACATGAATGCCCGGAGCAAACGGACGTTAATGGCATTCAGTCGATGGGGGCGGTTCAGGGTGATGATACCCACGCGCCCCTCTCGACGGTAAAGCGCAGCTTCCTCGTTCATGTTGTTCTCCGCCGATCCCTTAGGATTTCATACGTTCGTTTTTTGGATCGTAATAGGGCATGGAGACCACCTTGGCCGGAAATCGTTCGTCGAGGATCTCCACCTCCAGATCGGTCCCGGGTTCTGCGAATTCCGATTTGACATACCCCATGGCCAGGCTCTCGCCCACCCGGTGCCCGTAGCCGCCGGAACTGGTCATACCCACGTATGTGCCGTTTTGGTAAATCCCGTTATAGCCGTATGCATCGGCATCCCTTGCTTCAACGCTCATCAACACGAGCTTGGCAGGCACTCCTTCTTCTTTCTGCTTGATCAGGGCTTCCCTGCCGATGAAATCGCCTTTGTCCAGTTTCACCTGCCAGCCGAGCCCGGCCTCCCACGGTGTATGATGGATGTTCAATTCCCCTTTCCATGTGCAGTAACCTTTTTCGAGCCGCATGGAATCCATGGCCCTGATGCCGAACATGCCGAGGCCGAACTCACTGCCGGCCTCCATCAGTTTTTCATACAGGTTGATCTGCCTCTCGATGGGATGAAATAATTCCCAGCCCAGTTCCCCGACAAAATTGAGTCTGTTCGCCTGGACCGGGACCTTGTCCACCCTGATATTCTGCGATGTGGCAAAGGGAAATGCCTCGCTGGAAAGGTCCGTCTCGGTCAGTTTCTTGAGGATGTCGCGTGACTTGGGACCGACGATAATGAGGCAGCCGATCTTTGTCGTCACGTCCTCGAGGGCCACTGATCCGTCATCCGGAAGGTTCAACAGCAGGTGATGATGGTCATGGCGTTTTGCTACCGCAGCCGATACGACCATCCACTTGTTTTCATCGATCTTGGTGCAGGTCATGTCGCAGAGAAAGGTTCCCATCTCCGTCAGCGCCGGGAAAACCGCTATTTTCCCAATCTGTGTAGGCGCCTTGTTGCAGCTCAGCCTGTCCAGGTAGCTTTCGGCGCCGGGACCGGAGACATACCACTTGGAGAATCCCGTCAGGTCCAGGAGACCGGCGCCTTCCTTGACCATCCCGCACTCGCGTCCGACCGGCTCGTGCCAGTTGGAACGCCGCCACGAATCAACATCCCGGTCATCGACCTTGTCGGAAAACCACTGGGGCCTCTCCCAGCCGTAGGTTTCTCCGAAAACCGCTCCGGCGGCCTTCTGCCGGTCGTAGATAGGAGAGACCTTCATGGGACGGCCGGCATCGCGCTCCTGGAAGGGAAACGGGATTTCATACAGCCTGGGATAGGTGTCCGCAACCTTTTGAAAATTATACTGTTTATTGACATAGGAACCATAACGGCGGGAGTCCATGGGCCAGAGATCAACTCCGGGCTGGCCGTTCATGATCCATTCCGCCAGGTACCTGCCGATCCCGCCTGCCTGGGTAATCCCGAAGGAGTATCCGCAGCACAACCAGAAATTTCTGAGCGGATAGGCGGGTCCCACCAGAGGATCCCCGTTGGGCGTGTAGGTGATCGGTCCGCAGGTGATGTGCCTGAGGCCGGCGTTCTCCATGATGGGAAAGCGTTCGATGCATCGTTCTACGTACGGAGTGATCCGATCCAGGTCGGTCGGCAGCATGGACTGGGCATAGTCCCACGGCACACCCTCGGGATGCCACGGGTGGGCAGCCGACTCGTACATCCCCAGGATAAACGAATCCATCTCCTGGCGAAAATAGATAGACAGGTCGGGATCACGGACCAGGGGAAAGTGCTTCCCCAGTTTCTTCCGCTCTTCAGCGTCGGGTATTGTCTCGAAAAGGATGTGGTGATGCTCGCAGGGCAGTGACGGGAGTTCCAGGCCCACCATCGCTCCCACTTCCGGGGCCCACAGCCCGCCGGCATTCACCACATGTTCGCAGGCAATGTCACCTTTCTCCGTGTGGACTACCCATTCTCCGCTCCTGCTCCTGGTGATGCCGGTGACCATGGTGAAACGGTAGATCTCAGCCCCGTATTTTCTGGCTCCTATGGCCATGGCCTGGGTGACGCTGTTGGGGTCCACATCGCCGTCGTCCGGGTGCCAGAGGGCGCCCAGAACGCCGTCCGTGTTGATCAACGGGTGGAGTTCCTTGATCTCCTTCGGGCCGAGCATCTCCACGTTGAGACCCAGGCACTTGTCCTTGGTGCAATTGTACTTGAGTTCATTCATTCTCTCCGGAGAAGAGCCGAGCCTCAGAGCGCCGGTGGTATGCCAGCCGGTGGCCTGCTCTGTTTCCTCCTCCAGTTTCTGATAGAGCTCCACCGACCACATCTGGACCTTGGTGGCGTAGTAACTGGGATGGTAGTAAGAGAGATTGCCGGCTGCCATCCAGGTGGAACCGGAAGTCAGCTCATTCTTCTCTACCAATACCACATCGGACCAGCCGAACCTGGCCAGATGGTAGAGGATGCCGCAGCCGATGGCGCCCCCGCCGATCACCACTACGCGTGCATGTGTTTTCATACGTCAGACCTCCTTCATTATTTTGACACCGTATTCGACGATGGTCATTTATCCCTAAAGTGACGAGAGTGATCTAGATTGCCTAAAGTGCCTGGAGTTGAGGAATTTTTGCCATTCTGTTGAACAGAAAAACGAAGCTTTCCATTAACTCCAGCTCACGTTAGTTCACTCCAGACTCTGGATTACTTCATCACCTCCGTTTCCCATACGCCATAGCCTTCATCCCCTGATCTGATCCTGAGGATCAGGTATGCGAATCTGCGATCAATTCCTTTCCCGAGGTGTTTTGACCGTCCGGATCAACAGCACAGGTTTGACCGATCTGCGGATGACCTTGTCGGCCACGCTTCCCATAGCCCATCGCGTCAGGCCTCCCCCGCCATGGGTCGTCATCACGATGATGCTCCCATACTTTTCGGCGTGTGCCAGTATCTCCCCTGCGGCGTCCCCGTAACGAACATGGGTCGATACCTTCAATCCTTTTCCCTGCAAATCCGCAGAGATTTTGTCGAGGTACTCTTCCGCCCTTCGAACAACCTTCAGTTCATATTCCTCGGCATCCAGCCCGGGAAGCGAAGAGAAAAAGGCCACCCTCAGGAGCTGTACTTCCCCGCCCTGGATGCTGGCCAGTTCCTCTATCCGGTCGAGCACCCCTTCCGCAAGGGAAGAACCATCCAATGGAACCACAATTTTGGAGAACATTGAGCTTCCCCCTCCTGCCACTTCACAGAACCTTACTGATTTTCCTTGTAGCCGATCATAAATTTCCAGAACTTTCCCCAGGGCTTATAGAGAAACCGGTAATACAGCGATGCAGCACCGCCCGGCAGATAAATCATGACCAGAATCAGGATAAGGCCGTAAATGACCAGGTTGATGCCCGGCATATTGGATGCCGCGGACCGTATCAGCTCCATGGCCACCAGAAAAGGAAACGCAATGAACGCCCCTCCCCAGAGGGTTCCGCGGCCGCCGATGTAGGCCACTGCCAGCACCTCTACCGTCTTGGAGGTGTGCATCAGCTCGGGTGTCAGGATGCCCATGTAGTGGGCGTAAAACCCCCCGATCCATCCTGCTATGGTGCAGGACAGGGTAAAATTGGCCACCCGGTAAAAGGTGGGATTTACCCCCGAGGTGCGGGCCGCCTCCATATTCTGTCCGATGGCCTTGAACGCCAGTCCCATCTTAGTGCGTGTTGTCCAGCGGCAGATCACATAGGTGATAAACAGCATGATGAGCATAATGTAGTAGTAGGGTTGATTGGCCTCATTTTCTATCATCCTGGGCACCCGAAGTCCCAGCGGCCCTCTCGTCAGCCATACCATCTTGATGGCAAGGCCCATCAAGGCCAGGCCTATGAACCATGCCATAACCGCTGCAAAGATTCCCCGCAGCCGCAGCGTCAGAACACCCGTCAGAAAGCCCAGAATTCCTGCGGCCAGGGCCCCGGCAAAGATGCCCACCCATGGCGTCAAACCCAGTTTCACAGCCAGCAGGGCCGAAGTATAGCTCCCCAGGCCGAGAATTGCATTAAACCCGAAGTTCACGATATTGACAAACCCGGCAGTCAGATCAAATGCAATGGCTGAGGCAGCGGTCACGGCGATGAGGGTCAACCACCGCAGCATGTATTCTTCGCCGAACGGCGGAATAAGCGGCAATAGAGCCAATATGATCAGGAGCAGGGCTCCCAGCGGCGTCAGACACAGCCGGTCAAGAATGCGACTCAGAAAGCCCATTTCCTCTTTTGAAACTCCACTTGTCATGTGCTTGCTCCTACAGATCCAGGACGCCCCGGACTTCCGAACCAAAAACCCCGCTCGGTTTAAAAATTAGCACAAGAATGATCAGCACTGAGGGAATCACGAACTGCCATCCCTCTCCCACGTAGGCGACGGTCAGCACTTTCAGAAGTGACACCATGAACCCACCGATCAGCGCTCCCATCACATTTCCCAGCCCCACCAGGATGACCACAAACCAGGCCATGTAGAGGGGCTCCAGACCGACGGTCGGATACGAGGGGTACATAAACAGCAGGCTTGCCCCTGCCACGGCCGCCATGGCGCATCCCAGGGCCATGGTCAGAACCATGATCCATTCGAGACCGATCCCCACCATCAGGGCCCCCAACTCATCCTGGGCCACGGCCCGGATGGCCTGTCCGGTGCGGGTGTACTTCATGAACAGCCAGAAACCGATGACGATCACCACGGCGAGGATAAAGGCCATCACCCGGTCGATGGAGACATACACGCCCGCCACGGACAGGGGTGCGTGTTGCCAGTAGCCCACGATGCCCTTGAAGTCGGCCCCGAAGATCAACAGGTCGCCGTTCACGAGGATCACGCTCAGACCCACAGTCAACAGAAAGGAGTTCATGACCCAGTTGGCCCTGCTCCGCGCCCGCAGGGGCCGAAAACAGAGCAACTCTGTCAACGCCCCGGCTACAGCCCCGGCCGCGGTCGCACAAATCATGGCGATAAAAGGGCCCACCGCGGCGAGAAAAGCATTCGGGTGGGCCGTCAGGTAATTCTGGAGGGGCGTGATCACGTAATACGCCGTCAACCCACCGATCATGAAGTACTCGCCGTGGGCGAACTGGGGGATATTCAGGACGCCCAGGATAATGGCCAGGCCCATGGCCACCAGGCCCAGCATGCCGCCGGTAACCACGGTGTTCACCAGGATGTAGGGCCCCTGGTCCCAGGTAGCCAGTGCCAACAGGATGATGGATACGGCAATGGTAATCCCCGCGGCGCTTTTCAACCAATCAAAGATTTTCTGGAACATGGACTTCAGCATTTCATCTTTCCTCCCTCGATCCTGAAACTAAATACCCAGGAAAACCTTGCGCACATGGGGATTTCCGGCCAGTTCGGAACTCGGTCCTTCCAGCTCGATTCGCCCGTTTTCCATGACGTACCCCCGGTCCGTTACCGACAGCGTCTTGGTCACATTCTGCTCCACCACCAGGATCGTCTTGCCTTCATTTCTCAGGGTGTCGAGCGACTCGAAGACCTGCTCGGTCAACTGGGGGGCCAGACCAAAGGAGGGCTCATCCACCAGAAGAAGCTTGGGGTCCGCCATCAGGCTCCGACCGATGCCCAGCATTTTCCGCTCGCCGCCGCTCAAGGTACCCGCCAGTTGGTTCCTGCGTTCCTCAAGACGCGGAAACAGACCGTAAGCAAAGTCAAGCAGTCGATTCCTGACATCCTTGTCTTTCACCGTGTATGCGCCCATCATCATATTTTCATGGATGGTCATATTGGTGAACAGGTTCATTTCTTCCGAAACATAACTGACACCGCGGCGCGTCACCCTGCTTCCGGATCGGCCGCCGATATCCTCACCGTTGAAAAGGATCTGTCCACTCATGGGCTTGACCATGCCGGCTATGGTTTTCAAAGTGGTGCTCTTTCCGGCGCCGTTGGGTCCAATGAGAGAGACATACTCGGCTTCAGCGACCTTGAGAGACACGTCTCTTAAGATCTGGAGAAAACCATACCCTGCATTAAGGTTGTTTATTTCTAACAACACTTTTTGCCTCCATTCGGTTATGCGGTACGATCAACAATTCGCAGGCCGGATCTGAAAACGACATCCGGTCATGCCTCGCGGAGCAATGCCTAGTGAGCCTTTCCAAGATAGGCTTCGGCAACCCTGGGGTCCTGTGCCACTTCCTGAGTGGGCCCTTCCGCAATCTTTGATCCGAACTGAATGACCACCAGCCTCTCGCACACGTTCATGATAAGCTGCATGATGTGCTCCACCATCAGGATGGTCACTCCCGTATCCTGGATTTTGTGGATAATCTTGATGATGTCCGTCAGTTCTCCCTCGGTCAGACCGGCGGCAAGTTCATCAAGAAAGAGGAGCTTCGGCTTGGATGCCAGGGCCCTGGCCAGGTCGAGCCGCTTCAGCTGCACCGTGTTCAGGCTTTCGGAAACGATATCCTCGGCAACAGGAAATTCAACGAATTCCAGCATCTTGCGTGCATGAGCAATCGGATCGGCCACTTTCTCAGTCTGGTTTCCGAAAATGGCGGCCGTCAGAACGTTCTCCAGGGCCGTCATCTTCGGGAAAGGTCTCGGAATCTGGAACGTCCGGGAAAGTCCCCGGTGGCACATTTTCTCCGGCGTCAAGCCGGTCGTGTCTTCACCAAAGACCCTCACCCTTCCCGACGTGGGCGGATTCAACCCCGCTATGGCATTCAACAGGGTCGTCTTGCCGGCGCCGTTTGGTCCGATCAGACCCACGATCTCCCCTTCATCCACGTGCATGGAGACCCTGTTGACGGCCGTCAATCCTCCGAATTGTTTTGTTACTTCCTTTGTTTCCAGTATGCTCATTGAAACCACCGATGATAAGGGTTCGACGGGATTGATGGTCCGGGAGCCGGCGGCCGATTCTGCCGCCATGCTCGCCGACCATCGTTACATGTTTCCGGCAACAGCGGGACCAGTGATCGGGCCCGCAGGTTTCAGCCGGTTACTTGGGCGGGGTGAAGTTTCTTTCTTTCATGGACTCGGGGTAGACGACGTAACTCTTCCCGTTCTCGTACTGGATGACCGGGAAAAAGTAGTAATCCGGTCCCACTACGGGGTCGGGGTTGGTTTCCGGAGTCCATTTGTATTCTTTCATCAGGATGGCTCCCTCCGCCTCGGTATAGGTCAGTTTTCCGGTGTTGACCTCATCCACCACGACCTTGTGGATATCCTCGGTGGTAATTTTGCCGTACTTCTCGAAGGTCCGCTTGAGGACCTTGAGGAAGTAATTGAAGCCGTCATAGGAGAGCCCTGATGCCGGAGCAGAAGGCTCATAACCGAATTCAGCTTTCTTGGCCTTGGCGAATGCCTTGGCGGCCTTGGTTGCGAACTGGGCCTGGACATCGATAACCCCGTTGGAGGCATTTCCGGTCATCTTGTACCAATCGCCGACCCAGGAAAGACCGTTGGCGAACAACAGGGCCTTGACGCCCACTTCCTTGAACTGCTTGACAAATGCAGTCATGGATGGCGCCGAAGTGGTGGTGCCGCCCACGAAAGCCACACCGGCCTTCTTGTATTTGGCCAGGAGGGGATAAAAGTCGGTCTGGGTCAGACCGAAGTAATCCTCGGAGGTGATCTCCCAACCGGCCGCTTTCAGGGCCGCCTTGAGATTTTCGCCCGCATTCCGGCCCCAGTCGGTGTCCTCGCCGAAGATGGCTGCCTTCTTGTCCCTGGGCTTCCAGATACCGTGCTTGATGGCGTATTCCATGAGTCCTACACTTCCTTTGGCCTCGAGTTTACCAGGGACCGGCCACATTTTGGCGCTCCACCAGCTGTATTTCTCGGGATCGGATAGCCACTTCTTATTAACCAGTGCGGCAGCGCCCATGCCGGCAAGCCATTGCACCTTGTACTGGGCAGCCAGATCCATACATGCAACGGCCACGGAGCTGTGCCAGTTGATGCAGCCGGCCACGATCCCCTTCCGCTCGCAGGCCTCAGCAAAGGCGCTCGTTGCCTTGGCCGGGTCTGACTGGGAATCGACCCAGACCACCTCAAGCTTGTACGGGCCGATCTTGCCGCCGATTTTATCCAGCCCCATTTTGACCGAGTCCCGGAATTCCTTGCCTGCCTTTGCCGACGGCCCGGTAAAGGGACCCATTACCCCTATCTTCAAAACCTTGTCCGCCGCCCCGGCAAAAGAGGTAAAAAGGAACAGCGAAGCAACAACCGTAACGATCACCAATAAACGCGTTTTTCCTGTCATGTCTTCCTCCTTAGCAACTACTCTCCGGTATTGCTCTAAAAGCTGGATTCAATGATGATTTCCTTGCTCGGTGCCGTACTTTCGGCTGTCCGAAAATTACCTAATGCTATCACCTCCTTCCTTTCCCCAAAAAGTGATCGGCATGAAAGGAGCTAGCCTCTCAGCCCGGTGAGAATAAGACCCGTATAAATTTCGATGACCTCGTCCTTCGAAAGCCGACCAGATTGATTGAACCACGTGGACACCGCGGTGCACATTGTAATTATCCCATAAGATGCGATCTTGATATCTGTATTCCTGAAAATTCTCTCTTGTATCCCGCGGCTGATCAGAGATTGGAATTTCTTCTCATAATCATCTCTCATCTTCTTGATACTTTTGTAGTTATCAGGAGTCAACCCACGCAGTTCACTATCTGAGATAATGACCTCCTTCTGCCGCTCGATGTGAAAAAGGAGGTGACTTCGGACCGCTGCTTCCATCTTTTCTTCGGTTCCATGGATATTCCTGGTCTTCACCTCCAGATTTTCATCCAGGTCGGCCATCGTGGTTTTCAAAATGTCGAACAGTATTTCTTGCTTGTTTGGGTAATGATAATAGATGCTGGATTTTTGGATGCCGGCTCCATGAGCAATGTCGCTGACACTGGTGGCAAAGTAACCCTTCTCATAAAAGAGATTAATGGAGACCTGCTTAACAGTGCCTTTCATATTGGGCATGGGCCACTCCGTTTGAGCGGGAGCAGGAGGTGTATTCTTTTCAAGAAAGGGTGCCGCTTTATAGAGTTCAGGCAGCGGTAGAGTCGGATTCATTCGGGGGTGCGGAAAACCTACCGGCCGTTCGTTAGACATTTTTACACTCCCTTTCAAGTCCTGTCAACGAAAAAAAAGCGAGCTTTGCAGCTTGCGCGATGCGGGCCGTGAAGCAATACACAAACAAAGATGGGTCAGTTTGAGGGTTGATAAGGGCACGGCTGCCTTTGTGGTCAAGTGCGTTTGTCATTTTCTGCCTGGGACCGGCAAATGGAGCAAAATTGAGCATCGCTTGCCTACTTTGACAGTCAGATCCGGCGGTGTAAGCCGCTCATTAACCTATGAGAATACTGCCGACGGTCGTGTAATCCGTTTTGCCACTCCGGCCGCCGGGCCCCGGGCAGACCCGCCGGCCGAAAGTCTTAGCCATTTACGGAAAAACTGCTGTCCTTGTTGATCTCACGCTTCCTGGAAAAGAAGCCGACATCGATGGTGATGCCCGTATTCTTCAGGAAGAGCTGGAGCGGTTCCGTATCGTGATCTTTTCCCTTCTCGCAGTACTCGATCAATTCGGCCATCAGAATGCCCACCACCGGGGCGGTCTTGTACTGGTTGCCGCTGGTGCCGATGGACATGTAATAGCCCTTCAAATCGGACTTGTCGTAGATCGGGATCCAGTCGGTGGAACAGTCATACAGATCGGCGATACCCAGCTGCTTGTTCGGAATGCCCAGGGAAGGGATCCGGCGGGCGAGACGGTAGACCTGCGCCTTGTACTGGGCGTCGGTAATGTTCCGGTTGAAGTTATCCGGATCATTGATCCATTCCTGATGATCGCATTCCGGATCTTCGCTGCCGACGAGGATCATGTTGCCCACTTCCGGCCGGAAGTAGATGGAATTGTCGCCGTCAGAGGTATGATAGCCATTACTCAAGAAATCAAATCCTTCCGGTGAAGGAACGTGATGCACCTCGTGCCGGAGGGCCTTTGTCTTGATGTTCATCCCTTCCAGGACCCCTTCGGCCATGGCATTGACCAGGAATGAATGGGGACCGGCGGCATTGATGACCACGGGTGCGTCGTACTCTTTTCCGCCCTTGACAGTGACGCCCAGGACCCGGCCGTCTCTGGAGCGAATACCGGTGACTTCCGTATTGAAAAGAAACTCCCCGCCCTTTGCCTCTGTGGCCCGCTGGAGGTTGTGGACAGAGAGCTGGGGATCATTTACATACCCGCCGCCCGGGGTATAGAGTGCTCCCTCCAGCTTCCCTTTCGGTTCACTGAAGTGCTCGTCCTCCTCGGGGCGGGTAACCGGCCAGAATGAATCATCGCTGTAAATGGCAATGTGATCCTTTACATCCTGCATGGTCCACTCTTCGTACTCCACCCCGACTGCGTCATAGTGCTTCCTGACCTTGCGCCAGTCGTGTCCCTTGCTCTTGAGAAGTATGGAGCCTGTATTCCGGTATTCCGCCAGGCCCATCTCGTCTTCCGTTTCCAGGTACTGGGCCCAGTTCTTCCAGTAATAGAAGCCCTCGTACGCGAAGGCCACGCCGTCATGGGTTGAGTAATGGGCACGAACGATGGCGCAGGAATTACTCGTCGAGCCATACCCTGATGTGGGCAGCTTCTCTATGCTCAGGGTCTTGTACCCTTTTTTTGCCAGCTCAAAGGCAGTGGCCACGCCGATGATGCCGGCGCCAACAATAATTGCGTCATACTTCTTGTCTGTCATTTTTTTTCTCCTTATGAATAAAGTCTCCGCCGGTGACGACGGATGGGGAACTTCGTTCCCGCCACGTCCCGGATTCCTTCCGGTTCCGGGTTATTCTTCTGCCAATTGCTCCACTATGGCCCGTGTCTTTTGAAAATTGTCCTTGATGGCCTTTTCCACCTCGTCTTCATCTCCGGCCCTGAGAGCCGAGATAATGCTGCGGTGTTCCTCTATAGACTCCATGATTCTTTCTTCATTGTTGAAGCTCAAAGCAAGAATTTTCCTCATCTGCAGGCTGTCATAGAGATTCCCGATCAATTCCTTGAGCCGTTCCATGCCGCAGGCCTTGACAATGCCTTCGTGGAAAAGCTTATCGGCCTCAACATAGTCGCGAGATCCGTTCTCGTAATCGGCCATAAGGGCCTCCAGCGCATCAATGGCCCTGTTGCTCATTTTGCAGGCGGCGAGTCTTCCTGCAAGACCCTCCAGAGCCTCCCGCAATATCAGTACTTCCAGTGCCTCCTGTTTTGTCCACCGCGTGACAAATGCGCCCTTCCGCGGAATGATCTTTACCAAGCCTTCTTTGGAAAGCTGATTGAGGGCCTCCCGAATGGGTGTTCTGCTCACGGCCAACTCGTCTACGAGATCGGCTTCCTTCAAACGCGTCCCCGGCTCTAACGCGCCGCCGGTAATAGCCGTCCGAAGAATTTTGTAGACCTCACTCTTGAGATCTCTAGTGGTGTGAATCTTCTTGAGAACGCGGGGCCTCATTTGCATATGTCCTCTACAACCGGCAGGCCGTGCAAAGTACACACGCCAGATATGGAACGGCGTTGAAATATTGACAAACGGTCGGCCGGCAATCTGGTCCGATCCATAGATGGCTATTTTTCACAATCTCATCGTCAATCTGTCCCGCCTTCGGCGGGATGCGACGTACTGTGACAGTACGTCTCGGCGTAATCCCTTGATTTTCTTGATCTTGAAAAAATATCTCACTTCTGGATTGGAAACCTGTTAGCGCCCATATTCTGGACGGACACAATCTATATTTATTTCCCGGGCGACTGGCTCAGGACAACTACCGAATTCAATGAGAGACATCAGGTGGGGAACAAAACGTCTATATAGACACTCTGAAGTACGCTCCGGAGTGTTATTATTGTATGCGTATATGTATACAATTTTTATCCGGCGACCTTTCTTCTTGTCAAGAAAAAAATGAGGCTCCCTCATTTTTTTATTTTCACGAGGCTCGCATCCGGTTCAGCTCCTTTGTCACATCCGGCGTATCCTGGAGCGAGAAGACGTCAAGAGTCTTCTTTCAGTCGCGCGGGAGCCGTCGAAAGTGATCCGGGCAATAAGGATCGTAATAGTGATTTATCGGCCCGTCCTCAACGAACCGCTTATGACATCGTTTCAGCGCCTTGGGTGACAGGGTAACTCCCAGGCCGGGTTCCTCAGGAACGGGGATAACATTGTTTGACTGCCTGAACGGTCCTTCTTCAATCACATCATCTACCTGCCAGCGGAACAGCGACTGGCTGGGTTCATGAATCCATTCAGTGGCCGCGACCATGTGCAAATAGGCCGCGGTACATATGCCCGCATCTCCGCTGTAGCACCAGAAGCCGACCCCCATTGCCTCGCATGCGCCAATGAAGCGGACCGCTCGCCTGATCCCCCCGAGTACCGCAAAATTCGTGACAATGGCATCCGGGGTTCCCAGGGCCACCGCTCTTCGGATGTCCGGGATATGGGTTGAAAAGGGAATGGCCGAGTGCCTACGGAGCTGGGCCATTTCCTCAAACGTGGCAACAGGGTCTTCGTAGTTGCGGATATTGTACGGTTCTATTTCACGCAGGATAGACCGAGCCGTTGACAGGGACCAGGACATGTTCGCATCCAGCCGGATCATCGCACGCTTTCCAATCTTTTCCCGCAACGTCTTGACCGTTGCAGCTTCCAGGAATGGGTCGCCGAGACTCAGCTTGCCCTCAAACATTGTAGATCCGAATTCATCGCTCATTTTCAGGCAGTAATCCGCCACAGCCTCCGGAGACATTTCCCCTCCGTGGCCGTCCTTCTCGACCCGGAAGGAAAAATATTCCGTAAAAGGAATCTCCTTTCTCACGGCACCGCCAAGCAGTTCATACAGCGGCTTGTTCCAGGCCTTGCCTCTGATGTCCCACAACGCGATTTCAATGCCGCCGAAAGACTTGACGATGGACGCGTCATCCGTATTCTGGACCACCCGCCATTCCGGAACGCATTGCATCTCACAACCCGCGATATCGATCGGATCTCTTCCAATAAGCCGGGGGCCGAGAGATGTATTGATAACCTCAGCACAGTCCCACGAAGGGGATTCCCCGAGCCCGACGATTCCTTCATCGGTTTCAACTTCAATGATTGTTTTTGATGTTCCCGGGTAAAGTCCAACAGACCAGAAAAACGGGACCTCCAACGGAATGGTGACCGGTGTTGCACGAACGCCGGTGATCTTCATTATGCAACCCCCTTATGCTCTCAGCCGGATTGGGCACCCGGACCGCCCGAGATTGAAGCGCAATACCGATGCCCTCATCTTGCGAAACAGTGACCTATAAATGCCGCAATCAAACCCCAAGCACCTCCCGCGCGAAGCGGATGCTTTTGACGACCGCCTCATACTCCCGGCGGCGTGCCTCTTCCGGGTCGGTCGTGCGAGGGTCGAACTCCACCTCCAGGTTGAGTCTCTTCATCTGGGGCTGGGAACTGATGATCTGAAAAGCCCTTCGCATGGGAACATCCCCTTCTCCGCAGGCCACCCCGGTAATCCTGCACCCGTAGGGTTCGAACTCTATCCGGTGATCTGAAAAATGGTTTGTAAATGCATAGGGTGCAAGCTTCTGTATCGCCGTGAGAGGGTCTTCACCAACCATGAGAGAGTTGTTGGTGTCCACGCAGGCCCCCACAAACGGATGGTTGATCCGGCTTATGATCCACAGGACCTCGTCTGCAAACGCCTCGGTGTGATTCTCCAGGCAGAGCCGGACACCGGACTTTTCGGCCAGAGGAGCCGCGGCCCGCACCTTTTCTGCCACTTCTACCAGTTGCGCGACCACTTCGGGATGAAAGGCACTGCCGCAGACCGGGTGAGGCCGATGGATATCCATGCTTATTTTTCCGATGTCGGAGCCGATCCTGCGGGCGATATCAATGCCCTGCTCAATAGTGTTTGTCAGGCGGTCGTCATAGCCGGACGCGTTCAGGGAGAAATTGTACTCCAGGAAAAGGCCTCGTTCCTCGGCCGCCTTTCGGACTTCACGGAGATGTTGCTCCCCCGTCTCGCCCAGATCGGCAGCGGTAACGTGCAGGCCGTCGAGTCCCAGTTTGACCGCCTCGTCCATCAACTGGAATATATCCCAGGCCGGCTCCCATTCCAGCTTGTAGCCGCCCCAGTTCTGCCCCATGCCGTGCAGGTGAAAACTGTATGTATGCAGACCCAGCAGCATATCTTGTTCCTCCTGTGTCTCGGTGAGCAATAGACACCCCTTCAAAAAAACGAGTGAAAGAAGTGCCTGGCCAGACTAAAAATGACAAATGTCAAAGCTCAAATATCAAATGAAATCCAAATGCCCAATGCCAAAACACATCTTTTCCGCCTCTCCGCTGATGCCGACTGTGGCACCTGCACTCCCGGAACTGCATCTTTTGCTCGATTTAGTCATTTGACATTGGACATTCATTTGGCATTGGGATTTTGACATTTGACATTGTAGAGGGCCATACAGAAACATTGCTGTCCCATTTAACCCAGGTCTCGCCATAATGAACCAGGCCAGCGCCTATCCGCCGGCCATCGGACCCACCAGCGTGATCCGTGTATCGTGATCAATCACCTGATCCTTCTCTCCCCGTTCCCCATCCACGGTGACAAGCATGACCAGCAATGGATTTATCCCCGCCTTAACAAGGATTTCCCGCAGTGACGCCGGCCCATCCATATGAATCCTCATCTCCTCCGGCAAGTGCGCAAGGACGGCCCTGAGTCCTCCCGAAAGGTGCAGCGTAATTTTCATCTTCCTGCTGACAGATCTTCGGCTACGTCGGCAAGACCGGCACGGCGCAGCGTCTCTTCCGTCGGGATCCCATACTGGTTCCATCCGCGGGCCGCATAGTATTCGTCGAGGAGGATGTCCAGTTCTTCCCGGGTGAGAAAATGTCCTTCGTTCGGGCCGTCGGGCACGGGCTCCTGCGAGAACCGCGGCGGGGGATAGTCGAATTTTCTCCCGAATCTCTCTATCTCTCGCACGGAAAAGGCGCGGGTCAGATGCCACACACGTTCCGAGATCTGAAGAAGCTCTGTCCAGCTCATTCTCCGGCCGGTCACCAGATAAAATAGTCCCTCGTAGTTTTCCGCCTCAAAGCCCAACTCCATGTACTGGAGACGGCATATTCCGAGGCAGTCGAAAAGGGGCCGGATGTGCTGGAGTTCAATGACTCTCGCCGCCTTTCCCGTCACGGTCGCCTTGGGCATTTTACCCTTGCT
The DNA here is from genome assembly GCA_964511755.1 of uncultured Desulfobacteraceae bacterium. Lineage (GTDB taxonomy): Bacteria > Desulfobacterota > DSM-4660 > Desulfatiglandales > Desulfatiglandaceae > B46-G9. The sequence goes on from CAZEGG010000014.1 coordinate 17,137, forward strand.
GCCGCCCGAGGAAATCAGGTCATGCACGCTTGCCGCCGATCCCGCAACATCGTGGCCCAGTGCCCACGCCCGGTTGTGATGGGCGCCCACGTCCGCGGTCATGTAAGCGAGCATCATGCCCGGCGCGTTACGGGACTCGTATCCCGACCATTCAAGCCCCTTGACGTGGATGGCAAAATCTTCGGACCCCTGCCCCAGTTTTCTCGACGCCCGCATCACCCCCTCGGCAAGGAGATCGCCGATGCCTTCTCGCGAGGCTATCTTCTCGAAAAGATACACCATTCCTTCCAGGTCTCCGAACCGGATTTTCCTTCCCACCTTTTTTTCGGTGAGAATACCCTTTTCAAAGCACTCCATGGCCCAGGCAGCAACCGCCCCCGCGGAGATGGTATCGAGACCCAGCTGGTCGCAGACGTAATTGGCATACGCTATTTCTTCGACGGACTCCAGCACGCACGCGCCGCCCAGGAGGGCGATACTTTCATACTCGGGTCCCTCCACATAGACCGATCCCAAGCCGGTCGCGGCCCTGCCGTACTTTCCGCACGGGGTGGGGCAACAGAAGCATCCCTTGTCGGTAATCCTGAGGCGTTCCAGCACCGCCCTGCCGTTGATATTCCTGTAGCCCGGGAAAAAGGAAGTCTGAAAATTCCGGGTGGGAAATGCACCCACTTCGTTCACCCAGTCCGTGATTCCTGCGGTCCCTTCCGGGGTCCAACCGGCAAATCCCGGCTTGGCCTTGACCTTTTCATAGGCTTCCCGTCCCTTCTCAAACAGTCCCTCCGGATCGAAGACCGGGAGTCCGCCTGTCCCCTTGACGGCCACTGCCTTGAGGTTTTTGGACCCCATGACGGCCCCTACCCCGGTCCTGCCTGCCTGGCGCCCGAAATCATGGGAGATGCAGGCGAAGCGGACGAGGTTTTCCCCTGCCGGACCGATGGTGATGATCTGGAAATCATCACCCAGTTCCCTTTTGAGTTCTTCTTCCGCCGTGAGCGCACCCTTCCCCCAATGGGTCTCAGCCGATCGCAGTTCAACGGTCTCGTTTTCAACAAACAGGTAACTGGGTTTTGACGCCCGTCCGCCGAGGATCAGCACGTCGTATCCCGCGTATTTCAGAGCAGGGCCGAAGTGCCCTCCCATATTGGAGTCGGCATAGCCGCCCGTGGCCGGCGACTTGGTCCCGAAATGGGTCTTTCCGCTGGCCGGGACCAGGTGCCCGGACATCGGCCCGGTCGCCACAACAAGCAGGTTTTCAGGACCGAAAGGTTCTGTCTCTCGTCTGATTCTGTCCCAGAGGAGCCTCGCCACGAATCCCCTGCCCCCGATATAGTCCCTGGCCAGATCTTCCGGCAGCGGCATCTTCGTGGCCCGGCCGGTGCTCAAGTCGACTTCGAGGATATTCCCTGCATATCCGAAAAGCATGTCATGCACCCCCTTCCATGACCACGGCCCCGCGCGGGCATATCTCGGCGCAGGCCCCGCAGAGTGTGCACTTGATGGGAGTTGCGGCAGTGGGGTGTTCATATATCACGCCGTGCGGGCACGCGTCGACACACGCGAGGCAGCCGATACAAAGATCCGCGTCTATGATATATGCTCCGTCTACGAGGGCAATCGCGTCTTCCGGACAGGCCTCGGCGCAGGCCCCGCACTGGTCGCACAAGTGAATCCTGTAGTCCCCGGGTTCGGGGAACCTGCCTTCGATACCAAGGGCCGATTTGGCCGGGTTTATTTCTCGGAAGTTGGCAAGGGAGCACGCCAGCGTACAGGCCCTGCATCCGGAACATCGTTCGTGAATGGCTCTCAGCTCCAACGTTGCTCCTCTCTCAGCCCTTGCGCGCCGCTACGAATTCCGCCAGGTCGCGTTCGATTGCAGGGTCAATATCGGGCTTCTCATAGCTGTCCAGCCTTTGGGCCAGCACCCCCGCCGCCTCCTGGTCGAGCCGCTTTTTTCCGGTCCCCTTCCAGGAATCGTAGCTCTGCCGTTTGATGAGATCGGGCACAAAGAACTCGGTCCGGCAGAGGCGGAATGTCTTGGGCTGGGTCAGGTACTGGCCGCCGATTCCCACTTTCTTGATCATGGGCAGATCGATTGCTCCAGCGCTCAAATCAATGGGCCGGTGCATCTTCTTGACCATGCCGCAGAGTTCCTCATCCGCCAGGAATTTTTCAAAGCTCATCTCTACGAATGAGCCCAGGATCCCGCAGGCGTGGAGGATAAAGTTTATCCCGTTTCCCACGGCGGTCAGGAGAGACAGGGTCGATTCCATCCCTGCCTGGATATCGGGAAAATGGGCGTCGGTCAGGGCCCCGCCGCTTCGGGAAGGGAGGTTATAAAACCTTCCCATCTGGGCCGTGGCCGCGACCAGCATGGCGTTTTCCGCGGCCCCGATGGCCAGAGCGCCGGTTTTCATGTCAATGGGACAGGAGGTAGCACCATAGATGAAGGGAATACCGGGACGCACCAGCTGTGCCAGTGTGAGGCCTGCCAGGACCTCGGCGTTCTGCAGGGCCAGCACGCCGGCCAGGGTCACCGGTCCGGAAGACCCGGCCATGACCAGGCTGGCATCCAGGATAGGCTGACCGGCCCGGGCAAACTCGATCAGGGAACCCGCCATCTCGTTTGAATACTGGAGGGGAGCGATCACACTGATAATCGGAAGCATAACGGGATCTTCCGCGATCTCCTCCTTCCCGCCGAAGACCATGGCGGCCATCTCGATTGCATCCTCTGCGGCCCGCCGTGATACGGGGCTGCCCATGAAGGGACGATCGCACAGGGTGATGCTGGAAAACATCATGTCCAGATAGGCGGTTTCCGCGGGCACGTCAGACGGTTCGACCATAAGGAACCCGTTCATATCCAGATACTTTGAGGTGTTGACGAGTTTGCAGAACTTATTGTAGTCATCGAGGGTTCCGAGCCGCTGCTCTCCTTCAGGAGTGATGATGAACGGGGCGCCGTAACCGGGAACCAGCACGAAATCATCGCCTCCTATCCGGACGGACCGCTCCGGATTGCGTCCTCTCAGATGAAAGCGCGACGGCGCTTTTTCAAGGGCGCTTGCGACCATCTTCTCGTCAATACGGACCACGTCCCCTTCCACCTTTGCCCCGTGCTTTTTGAATATGTCCAGGGCCTCGGGTTCATGAAACGCAACGCCCACATCCCTCAGTATTTCCATGGCTGATTCGTGAATCCGGTTCATCTCCTCCTTCGTGAATGCCTGCATGCGATCAAACATCTCTTTCACCTCGTGTCCATCCCCTCTGAGAATGTGGTCCTTGAAAATAGGCTGCCAAGGACAAAAACCACATTGTGAAGAATGACAAATGTCAAAGCCCAAATGCCAAATGAATGTCAAATTTCAAATGGTCAAACGGAACAAATTTACCCTGATGTGATTCCATCCTTCATCCCCGACTGCAACAGACCGGTGTTCAAACTATATTTTGGCATTGAGGCATTTGGGTTTCGCGCACCTCGATCTATTCGAAGGCATCCGAAATCCCGAACAATCCGGACCAACGGATGTAAGTTCTTCTTTAATGGCCGCTTAAGAAACTGCCTCCGCCCATGTCGATCCCTTCCTCGTAGCGGCTGAGCCGGAGAAGATTGTCTTTGTTGTGCATTTTGCCGGTGACGAGATCGGCAGTCCGCTTGCCGGCCATGGGCGATACCATGACCCCGATCCAGTATCCGCAATTGAGATAGAAACCCGGCACCGCATCTACCGGTCCGATTATGGGCTGATTGTCCGGCGTGTAGACATACTGCCCGGCGGAGACATTGATATCTTTCTTCTTGAGGTTCTCACCCACCTGTTCGAAGAAAGGCGTCAGTCTGGACACCTTGCCCAGGCAAATGGCCGGAAAATCCCAGTCGCCGAGGGGATTTTCCATGGGTTCGGTCACCGGCTCCTCCGTATCCACCCAGCCCAGCAAGGCCCCGCCCGACTCCGGCCGCCAGTAGGAGTCATTGACCAGGTCGACGGTAAAGGGCGCTTCCGCTGGAATCGCACCGGAGGCAACAAATACCTTCTGCCGTCTCACCGGTTCCAGGGGCAGATCAATACCCGCCATCCGGCCTATCACTCCGGCAAAAGGGCCGGCCGCGTTTACCGCAACGCGTGTCGAAATGCGGCCGCGGGTTGTCTGCACTCCGGATATGCCCTTGTCATCCACGAAGACATCCGTTACCTCGGTCTTCACGAAAAACCGGGCAGAGCTCCCTTTTGCGAATCCCTGGGTAACTTCGTGGCAGGACAGCCATCCGTCCCGCCGGCGGAACGTGGCCCCGACCACTTTCGGAGAGAGAAAGGGGAATCGCGAGCGGACCTGCTCCCCGGTGAGAACTTCTGAATCGGTTACCCCCAGCTTGTGGTGTTGCTCCACGGCCGCCTCGAGATCGGGGATCATGGCCTCATCATCCGTGATGAACAGGTACCCCTGCTGGTGCAGGCCGATATCCCACCCGGGCAGCCCCACATTTTCGGCGAAATGTTCAAAAAATTCGATGCTCTCCCTGGCCAGGGGTGCCAGAGCGGGCTCGGTGAACTGGGCCCGAAAACACTCCGCCGAAGCCGCTGTGGTCAGGGTGGAAAGCCCGTCCCTGGCTTCCACCAGAATGGTGTCCAGCCCGGCCCTGGACAGCCAGAAAGCCGTCGCAGTTCCAACGATTCCTCCGCCGATCACCACCGCATCGGCTGTTCGATCCTTTGTTTCGGGAACAAATATTTTGCGCATGTCTTTACTCCCTAAGATAGTTTTTCATTAAAACAGAGAGAGCTGAGTTCTTCCGACATTTGTGAGATACGGCTTCCTTCCAGGCATAAGGCGCAGGGCGTAAGGCTTAAGGGAACTAAAATAATCCTGAGACACAAACGTTTACGCGCTATGCCCTATGCCTTTTGCCTTACGCATCATGAACATTTTTCCGCATTCATTAAACCAGCCCTGTTGATAAACTGGCTACTTCCCAATAGAGAGTCGACATACTAGTTGGGTTGCCGGTCATCCAGGTTGAAAAGGACATCATTCTCCCGATACGCCTGCTCCAGCTTTTCCTGGTGGGGCTCTACCGCCTCTCCCCCACGGGCGATCATCTCTGCGGTGAGGCAATTGACAAGGCACGCCATCAAACTGGGGCTTCCTATCACCGGAAAATGAAGGCAGCGGACCACAATATGCAAATCCGCAAACTGGTTGACCGGACAGGTCGTACTGTCGGAGACCACCAGGAGTCTTTGACCCAGGCGGCGGGCCAGCCGTGCCAACCGAATCAACTCGTTGGGGTATCGGGATGTGGCGAAAATGACAACGAGGCTGTCCGCGGGGGCAATGGTCAGCCAATCAATGGCAGTGGAATCGCTCCCCCGCAGGATATGGACGTGCCCTCTGATTTTTGTCAGGGACCAGCCGAGATAATAGGCAAAGGTGTAGCTCAACCGCGAACCAACGATGTGAATTGGAACACGACGGTCCAGGAC
>CAZEGG010000015.1:0-22571 GCA_964511755.1 uncultured Desulfobacteraceae bacterium
GGATACTCGCCCAGACAGCCCTCGGAAAAGGGATCCCGGTCATGGGCGCCGAGACCCACGGGATGGCACAACGCGGAGGATCGGTGGTCTCACATTTGCGACTGGGAAACGTGGAGGGAAGCCTTGTGAGAGCCGGTACAGCGGATATCCTCCTGGCCCTGGAGGAAAACGAAGCCTACCGAACCCTCCCGTATCTCGGAAGAGGGGGCAGACTGTATGCCAATGCCTCCCCCAAGGTTTTCCCGAAAGCGGAGGTAGCGTCATATCTTGAGAAGTACCATATGGTCTCTCGGTGCACCGAGGCGAGCAGGATAGCTATGGAGCACGGGAGCCCCATGTCTTCCAACCTGGCACTTATAGGTTTTTTCTCCAGTTTCAACGAAGGCCCTTTTGCATTCGCTGATCTCAGGGAGACAGTAAGGAATATCAGCCCTGACCATTTCAGGGAAACGAACCTGAAGGTTTTCGACGCATGCCATGACAGTGCCGCATAGAAGCATCTTTCTCCCATTTCCTTGTTTTCCGACAAGAAATACGGTAAAAGCTTCAATGGTGAATGAAGCCGTTTGAGTGTGGCCTCTCACTGTGGCCTCTTCAGGAAAATTTTCCCGTGACCCTTTCCACAAGAAAACAAGGTCGTATCGTCTGAAGCCATGACCAAAATCGAAAAGTTCAACGAACTGTTTCAAGTGCCCCCTGCCATGCGGCGGTATATTGAACTGGTGGTGGAACCCGGGGAGATCGACCTGGTTCTGGCCATGAACGGTGAGACGCTCGACGCGTCCGAGGTGGGAGATCGCCTGGGCCTTGCTTCTCAGGCCGCCGAAGAACTGCTGCTGCGCGCCTACCGACGCCATGTGGTGAGCAAAGTCGTTGACGGCAAGACCGTCAATTACGTCTTCGACTATGTGGAAGAAAAGGAGCGGCGGGTCCGTTTTGCTCCGGCCAGGTTTTACGATCGTCTGGATCCCGTAACCACACAAGAGAACTGGGCCGATATCCCCGAGGAGGTACGCAAAGAAATCAGTCAATGGTGGCTGGACGGCTATATCGAGAAGGTCGGGCCCGTCATAGAGCAGATCAAGAAGAACCCCGACGCCTACTACCAGATAAAACAGAGGGATTTCCTGCTGTTGGAGGAAGCATTGGAACAGGTGGACGCAGCGGATTTCCACGTGGTTCTCAATTGCGACTGCCGCTCGGCGGAGCAGGCCTGTAGCCATATGCGCGAAACGTGCATCCGGTTCGATGACGGTGCGCGGTACACCATCGAACGCGGTCTGGGCCGTGTTGTCAGTAAAGGGGAGTGCAAGGAGATCGTGATAAACACCGATCGCGACGGTCTGATGCATATCGGCTCCAAGAACCTGGGCGAATCCAGGTTATTCGGCCTCTGCAACTGCTGCTCCTGCTGCTGTTTCCCGTTGCGGGCCGCCGCCAGACTCCGCAGCGATAAAAAATACCCCCGCACCCATTTTGTTGCTCAAAGAAACCTGGACGACTGCAGTCACTGTGGCCTTTGCATCAAGCGCTGCCGGTTCAAGGCGTTCCGCCGCGTACCGGAAAAAATCGAAATAGCGGGCAAAATGCGGCGGCGCGTGATCTTCGATGCTGAGAGCTGCCGGGGCTGCGGCCTTTGCGCTACTGCTTGTCCCGACAGCGCAATAGAAATGAAACCACTGGCAAATGCCTAAACCTGAACATCCGGCTGTGGAAGACAGGCTTTCGGCGATGCTGCGGGTGTGGGTGCGCAATAAGGTCTGTGGACGAAAGGCGCCTTAGATGCACGAGATGCCGTATACCCAGGCCATCCTGGATCTGGCCCTCAAAGAGGCCGGGGGAGCAAGAATCAAGCGCATCTATTTGCGCGTGGGGTGGATGAGTTCAATCGTGCCGCGGTCGGTGCAGGTCTTCTTCGACTACCTGAGCAAAGGCACCGCCGCCCAAGAGGCTGTACTCACTTTTGAAATGACGCCCATCAGGCTGACCTGTCAAAACTGTGGTCGGACCGTCGAACTGCCGTACGACCCGGATCAGGACCCACGCCGGGCTCTTGCCGATGTCTTTCGCAAGGGATGTGTCTGCGGCGAGGGGATGCTGAAAATCAAAGACGGTTTAGGGTTCGACCTGATCGGTATCGAGGTCGTTTGAACCCCCGCCCTTCATAAACAGCGAATCACGTATATGATTGAGATTGGTCAAGCCTTATCCACCCTGTACTCCTTACCTCCTGTTTTCTTGTCCTTTTTACGGTCTGTTCCCCTCCAAAATACACTGGTCTGCTTATTCCTTTGTGGAAAGCTCCCTGCAAGCATAAAATAATGTCCCGCCGATTTTTCATGGCCCGGAAGACTTGATACTATGGAAAGGAGGTCCTGGAAACCATGTACATTCCTATTCACTCCGTAGTGGCCCTCATAGCGGGGATCTTGATCCTGATCATACCCAGGTTGTTGAGCTATATCGTTGCTATATATCTAATTATTTTCGGCATTCTCGGCCTGATGCATGTCTGAATTTGTTTCTCAAAAAGGGGGAGGAAATGAAAAAGATTTTAGTGGTCCTGGTAGCGGTTTTCCTGTTTATGTGGGTCTCGGCGTCATGGGGCGAAAATAAGGAATCTTCCGAGCAAAAAGACAAAGTAACCTCCGAAGACGTCATGCAAAAGGCGAAGGAGACCGGCGAGACGACAAAGCAGTACGCAGAGCAGAAGAAAAGAGAATACCAGCAAAAAATGGAGGACGAACTTCGAAAGTTCGACAAAAAGCTGGATGCAATGAAGGAGAAGGCAGTCGAACTTAAAGGAGACGCTAAATCCAAATTTGACCGGACAATGAATGAGCTCCGGAAGAAACGACAAGCGGCCGCAAGAGAAATGGAAGAATTGAAGGCCAAGAGCGGCAAAGCCTGGGAGGATCTGAAAGCCAAAACCGATGAAACGGTACAGGATTTGAAAGAGGCCTACGACAGAGCAGTATCCCGCTTCAGATGACTCTTATATCGCAGTCCGTGGTCTTGGGACGTGCTGTTGGAAGGAGGCCTTCGGAGACTCACTCCGGGAGTCTTCCGGTCATATTCTCGGGAACCTGCATCGAGGCTCATGCTGTGATGTGGCAGGCCGCCATGTGCCCATGTCCCATGTCCCGGAGTGCGGGCTCTTCCTGCGAGCATATGTCCTTGCGCTCGGGACATCTCGTGTGAAAAGAACACCCGGCAGGCGGATTCACCGGGTTTGGAACGTCACCTTGAAGCAGTATTTTCTGTTTTCGAACGTCGGGATCAGGAACAGGCACGGCCGCGAGGAGAGCGCGGGTGTAAGGATGGAGCGGGTTTCTGTACAATTCCCTGTCTGTTGCCAGCTCCACGATGCGTCCCAGATACATGACAGCAACTCGGTCGCTGATATGCTCCACGACACTCAAATCATGGGCAATGAAAAGATAAGATAAATTCAGCTCCTCTTGAAGTTGGATGAGGAGATTGATGACCTGGGCCTGAATGGATACATCCAGGGCCGAAACAGGTTCATCGCATATGATTGCCAGAGGATTCAATGCCAGGGCACGGGCAATGCCGATTCGCTGTCGCTGGCCTCCCGAAAACTCGTGAGGATAACGTCCCATCTGCTCCGGATGCAGACCGACTTTTTTGAGCAGATAGGCCACCCGGTCCTTGATTTCCGTCCGGGAGGTCTTCAGGTGGTTGCGTAGGGGCTCAGCGATGATCCGGCCCACGTTCATCCGGGGGTCCAGGGAAGAGAAGGGGTCCTGGAAAATGATCTGAAGGGAAGACCTGACCTGTCGGAGCTCTCGCTTCCCGATCGCAATCAGGTTGCGTCCGTCGAATATGATTTTTCCCGCCGTGGGTTCGATCAGTCTCAGAATACAGCGGCCCAGCGTGCTTTTACCACATCCGCTTTCGCCCACCAGGCCCAGGGTTTCCCCCCGGTTCAGGTTGAAACTGACGCCGTCGACCGCCCGGACATTCTCGATGGTCCGGGAAAGCGCACCTTGTTTGACGGGAAAGTATTTCTTGAGCCCCTGCACTTCCAGCAATGCCATGAACTTTGACTCCCCTGTTAGGGTTTCCCTGTCAGACCCTTCCGCCGTCCTCGGCTTCCAGCCAGCAGCTGACACGCCGGGTTTCGGAAGGCCGTACCACTGGCGGCTCTTTCACACGGCAGATGTCCATGACCTTGTTGCACCGCGGATGGAACCTGCACCCTTGAGGTTTTTCCAGGGGGCTTGGCACCAATCCCGGAATCTCGTGAAGACGTCGCCCGGTCTTTTCCTTGCGGCCGATGACCGGTATGGACCCCATCAGACCCAGCGTATACGGGTGACGAGGATCCTTGAAGAGTTCCCTGACCGGAGCCTCTTCAACAACCTTGCCGGCATACATCACCACCACTCGATCGGCCATTTCTGCAATGACGCCAAGATCATGGGTAATCAGGACAACGGCGGTGTTGAACTCTTCTTTCAAGCGGAGCATCAGGTTCATGATCTGGGCCTGAATAGTGACATCCAGGGCAGTGGTAGGCTCATCCGCCAGGATGAGCTTGGGCTGGCAGGAGAGGGCCATGGCAATCACGGCCCGCTGACGCATGCCCCCGGAGAATTTGTGGGGATATTGGCGGGACCTTGAACCGGGTGATGGGATTTGCACCATACGCAACATTTCCACCGCCCATCGCCAGGACTCCCGGCGGTTCATTTCCTTGTGAATTCTCACAGCCTCGGCAATCTGTTCGCCGATCTTCAGGACGGGATTGAGAGAAGTCATGGGCTCCTGAAAAATCATTGAAATGCCGCTGCCCCGGATCTTCCGAATGTCTTCTTTGCTCAACCGCAGGAGATCTTCGTCCTCGAACAGGATGCGGCCTTGGATCTCCGCGGGCGGGCAGCGCAGTAGCTGCAAAATTGACAGAGCTGTTACACTTTTCCCGCAGCCGCTTTCCCCTACCAGCCCCAGCACTTCGCCCCGCAGCACGTGGAAATCAACCCCATCCACTGCATTGACCACACCATCCAGTGTATGGAACCGGGTGTGCAAATCTTGAATTTTCAGAAGGAGTCTGTCTGCTGCGATCATATCCTGAACCTCGGATCCAGGGCATCCCGCAAACCATCTCCGAAGAGGTTGAAACTGAGCACTGCGAGGAAGATGGCAATGCCGGGAAAAGTGGCCACGTGGGGCGCGGTAAAGAGGTAGGATCGTGCGGAGCCGAGCATCGCACCCCACTCGGGCGTGGGCGGCTGCACTCCGATGCCGAGAAAACCCAGACCGGCAGCAAAGAGGATGGCTGTCCCCATGCTCAGGCTCGTCTGGACGATAACCGGCACCATGACATTTGGCAGGATGTGTCTGAGCAAGATCACCACATCACGGGTGCCGACGGCTCTCGCTGCTTCCACATAGACTTCTTCCCGGACCGAGAGGACGCAGCCGCGCACCAGCCGGATGTAGATGGGCACCATGCTGATGCCGATGGAGATCATCGTGTTTTTGAGCCCGATGCCCAGGATAGCCACGAGCCCCAGCGCCAGGAGAAACCCGGGAAACGCCAGAAGCGTATCGGTTATTCGCTGGATGACAAAGTCGACTTTGCCGCCGTAGTAGCCGGAGACGAGTCCCAGAGGTATGCCGATAATGACCCCTACGGAAACTACTCCCACAGCGATGAGGAGGGATACCCGGGAACCATATATGATCCTACCCAGAATGGAGCGCCCCAGCTCGTCTGTGCCCAACGGGTGCTTCAGGGATGGAGGTTCGAGGGAGTTCATGAGGTTCGGGGCCGACGGGTTGCCTTTGAAAAGGACGGGAGCCAGCAGCGCCCCAATGACAAACAGCAGGATGAGCACGCCTCCGAAAAGGGCGGCTTTGTTGCGCTTGAGTTTTGCCCATTTGCGCCTCAATTGGCTGTCGGTGACCCTCTTCGGGGGCCCCGAGGTATACCCTTCTTTCTCAGCCATAACGAATCCTCGGATCCACAACAGCATACAGAAGATCCACGGCCAGATTCACCAGGATGTAAAGCAGCGCGAATACGAGGATGACTCCCTGGATCATGGGATAGTCCCGGGCCAGAATGGAATCGACGATCAGGCGGCCGATGCCCGGCCAGGCAAAAACGGTCTCTGTAAGGATGGCGCCTCCCAAGAGCATGCCGAACTGGAGACCGATCACGGTAATGATTGGTATAAGGGCATTCCGCAGCGCGTGTTTGACTACCACGACTTTTTCGGGGAGGCCTTTGGAGCGCGCGGTGGTGGTGAAATCCTGAGAGAGCGTTTCGAGCATGGTGGATCGGGTCATGCGGGCAATGAAAGCTACCACGAATGAAGCCAGCGTGATGGAAGGCAGGACCACGTACTGCCACCCCCCGATGCCTCCGGCGGGAAGCCATTTCAGAATGATGGAGAAAACGACCACGAGCATCAGTCCGAGCCAGAATACGGGCATGGAAATCCCGAAGAGTGACGTCATGGTCACCGCATAATCGATCCAGCTGTACGGCCGAACCGCGGAAATGATCCCTGCCGGAATACCGAAAAGGCAGGCGAGACTCATGGCGACGACCGCAAGGAGTATCGTGTTGGGGAGCCTTGCCATGATCTCTTCGCGCACGGGATTCTGTGTCCGGGCCGAGCGTCCCAGGTCGAAATGCACCAGGCGATCCAGGTATATGACATACTGCTCATAGATAGGCCGGTCCAGCCCCAGTTGGTGGCGGATGTTTTGAATCTCTTCAGGCGTTGCCATCTGGCCGGCCAGCACCTGCGCCGGGTCGCCGGGAAGCATTCGCAGCATAAAGAAGAGCAACAGTGAGATGCCGATCAGGACCGGTATCGTTGCCAGGAGACGCTTTATCAGGTAGTTCAACATGCATGAAAAGTGCGGGCCCGGGCAGGTGGGTTCCGGCCCGGGCTCCAGAACACTTCCTATTGCAGGGTGATGTACTGCGGGTAGAACTTCTCGGTGGGCGTCACCACCATTCCCTTAATTTTGCTTGAGTAGGCAACGACGAATTTCTCCACATGGAGCCACAGCCACGGGCAGTCATCCCAGACAATCTGTGATGCCTTCTTAAGCAGCGCCAGCCGTTTTTGCGGGTCCTGCTCCTCCCGGGAGGCCTTCATGATCTTGTCATACGCCGGATTGCAATAAAATGCCGAGCCCAGTCCTTTCGGTGGGTTGACTTCACACGTAAACTGGCCGTAAAGGCCCATGTCCGCGTCAAGGATAAGTGGTCCCCACCCCAGGAGAAAAACCTCAAGTTCGGTTTTATCAAGGGGCTTGAGCAGTCCGGCGATATAGGTCGGCCAGTCGTATGTGCGGAGTTCCGCCTTTACTCCGATGGCCTGAAGATAGGCCTGGACAGCTTCGGAGACCTGCTTGTCAAAGAGATAGCGGCCTTCAGGTGTACGGATATGAACAGTCTGGGAGAAATCGAAATGGGCTTCTTTCAGCAGTTCCTTGGCCTTGGCGGGGTTGTAGTCATACTGCTTTTTCATTTTGAAGTAGCCGAAGACCTTCGGCGAAACCGGACCTTCCATGGGTTCGGCGCAATTGAACAGGATCTTCTTGCAAATGGCCTTTTTGTCCACCGCGTAATTGAAGGCCTGGCGGACTTTCTTGTTTCTGGTCACGCCCTTCTGGCAGTTGAGACCCATGAATATGGTACGAGTGTCCAGGGGCATCTTTACCGTGATGCTGGGATCGGCCTTGAGTGCGGCTACGTCGGAAGGCATGGGTTTGTAGCATACGTCAACCTGACCCGACCGCAGCATTGCCTCCCGGGTGGCGGTTTCGGGAACGATCCTCCAGGTGATCTGGGCCACCGTGGGCTTCTTTCCCCAGTAGTTCGGATTGCGCTCCATCACGATCCGGTCTCCCTTGACCCACTTCTTGAGAATATAGGGGCCGGCGCCCACCGGGTGCTGGCGGACATCCTCGCCGTACTTTTTCAAAGCCGCCGGGCTGATGGGTGAGACCAGGGACATTGAAAGAGTCGGCCCGAACGGCGCAAAGGGGTATTTGAGCTTCAGGGCTACCGTATGATCGTCTATCTTGACGCATTCTTTCAGCATGCCTACCGCAAAACGGAGCGGCACCCTTATCTTGGGATTGAGAATGCGATCCCAGGTGAGCTTTACGGCGTCGGCGTTGAAGGGAGTGCCGTCCGAGAACTTCACGCCTTTGCGCAGATGGATAGTGTAGGTAAGCCCGTCCGGCGACACGTCGTAGCTGGTGGCAAGCCGCGGATGAAGCTTGCCCTGGGGATCCTGAAAGAAAAAGCTCCCATATATCAGATCGCACATGTTTTGAAACAGGGTGGTCGTCTGCTCCTGGGGGTTCAACGTGTCGGCATCCACTCCAATGCCGATATTCAGGTTCTTGATCTCGGCCCGCGCCTCAAAGGGCATGATGCATAGGGTCACCAACGCGATCAGCATCGTCAGAAAAGCCAATTTTCCATTGAACAAACCTCTGTCCTTCATCTATCTCCTCCTTATGCTAGAAGTTTCTGGAATTCACCATCTATTATCTTCCCTTCCTGCATGACCGTACAGATGAACTCCTGCTTGAGCAGGATTTCCATGTCCTCCAACGGGTTCCCTTCCACCACGACCAGATCGGCGAGTTTGCCCTCTTCGATCGTGCCCAACTCTTTCTCCATGCCGAGGACGCGGGCGGAGACTCGCGTTCCCGCCTCGATCGCCTCCAGGGGAGAAAAACCGCCCCAGTCCACCAGGAGCTTCAGTTCTTCCAGATTCCGGCCATGACGGTTGAAGGGGGTGCCGGCATCGGTCCCCATCGCCACGCAAATACCGGCCTCTCTCGCTATGCGGACGCTTTCCAGGTGATGCGGCTTGACCTTGAGGCTTTTCTCCACCGCAAAAGCCGGGACCCCGCCTTCAATTCCTTTGTTCAGAATATGGTGGAGGGCCGAGAGGGTGGGGACCAGCGGAACGTCTTTTTCCACCATCATGGAGGCCGTTTCTTCATCAAGGTAGACGCCGTGCTCAATGCTGTCGATACCCGCGCAGAGGGCATTGCGGATACCCTTTATCCCCATCGCGTGTGTCGCGGTCTTTCTCCCTGCCTTGTGGGCCTCTTCTATTCCCGCCCGCATTTCTTCTTCGGTGAGCTGTTCACTGCCCGGTTCAACATCAGGCGTCAAGACTCCGCCGGTCGCCATCAGCTTTACAAGATCCGCCCCTGCCTTGATCTGTTCCCGGGCGGCCTGCCGGACCTGATCGGCTCCGTTTACTTCAAGCCCCATATGCCAGCCGTGGCCGCCGGTCATACAAATCAGGCGGCCGCTCGCCAGCATCCTGGGACCCGGCGCCAACCCGGATTTAACGGCCTGTCGAAGACCCAGGTCGATTCCATCTTTCCCGCCCATGTCCCTGACGGTTGTCACTCCCGCCAGGAGCGTCTGCCGCGCGAAATCTGCCGCTTTCAATGTCGTTATGGTCGAGGACTCAGACAGCAAGCCTGCCAAAGGATCGTGGCTTCCATCCAGACAAACGTGCACATGGCTGTCAATGAATCCCGGCAAGAGAGTCCGCCCGTTGAGGGATATTTTTCGGGAACCGCGGGGGATGGGTGCAGCAGTCTGTGCGACCTTGAGAATTCTCCTGTCTTCCACCAGGACGGTTGCATGTTCCAGAACCCGCCCATTGCCCACGACAACAACACCATCGGTAAACGCAATCGTCATTCAGACCTCCACGACTTTCTCTCTGGATGAAGGGATAAGGCGCAACCCCCTTCCGTCCGTTGCATATAGCACAATCATTCATCTTTTGCATTACCAAATCGGGGATAAACCCCAAAATGGCCTTTCCACCTTTTTCCGTTGATACCCGGATGAGAAATGTGCCATAGTTTTCAAGATCATACCGGAAAGATGCCCGCAAAAGACAGGCATGATGACGTTCCGGGAAACCTCCAACTCATCCTGGGGGACTGAGATACTGCTGTTCGGTTCCGTCTGAAATTAGGCGTCGGCCTCAACATCAAGTCCCCAATCGCAGAAAGGAGATATCATGGTAAATGTCCGACAACTGGTCATGGACTGCAAAGATCTCATCATCAAAACCCGGCGCGATCTGCACAGGATGCCCGAAACCGGATACACGGAAGAGAAGACATCGGCTTACGTGGCCGATTATCTCAGAAACGAAGGGTTGGAAGTGCGAACAGGCATAGCCCAATACGGCGTGGTGGGGCTCATGAGGACAGAAAGGCCGGGTCCGACCCTGATGATCCGGGCTGACATGGATGCCCTTGCCATTCAAGAGGAGACAGGACTTCCCTTCGCCTCTTCCCACAAGGGCGTCATGCATGCCTGCGGGCATGACGCGCACATGGCCATGGCCCTGGGGGCTGCATCCGTTATCAATCGGTTCAAAGATAATCTCCAGGGGAATATCAAATTCCTTTTTCAACCGGCTGAAGAAGGGCCGGGCGGAGCCAAACCTATGATCGAGGCCGGGGTCATGGAAAATCCCAAAGTGGACTATTCCGTGGGTTGCCATGTGTGGCCTGATCTTCCGGAGGGAACAATCGGTGTAAAGGCAGGACCCTTTATGGCGGCAATCGACCGTTTTGACCTCAGGATCATAGGCAGGGGAGGCCATGGCGCCATGCCCCACCAGTGCGTGGATGCCCTGGAAGTCGGAACTCAGGTGGTCAATGCCTTGCAGCGCATTGTGAGCCGCCAGATGGATCCTCTGGAACCGGCGGTAGTGACCATCGGAACCTTCCATGCAGGAACCGGTTTCAACATTATCCCGGATGAAGCCGTTCTGAGCGGGACCACTCGGACATTCAATCCGGATATCTGGAACTCATGGGAGGAGCGTATCGCAAAAATTGTCGGAGGCGTGTGTGAATCCATGGGTGCAGACTATGAATTGAAGTACAGCCAGGGATATCCCGCCACTATCAATGACGAATCCATGGCTGAAGTGGTCCGCCGAAGTGCGGAAAAAGTGGTGGGTGAGAGTCAGGTGGTCGAGCCGAAACGAACATTGGGTGGAGAGGATTTTGCATTCTACCTGCAGAAATCCAAAGGCTGCTATTTCGGCCTCGGCGTCGGAAGACCCGGCGGGGCTCCTGTCCACAACTCCCGGTTCGACTTCAAGGAGGACCTCATGCTTCTGGGCGTGGAGACCCATTGCTATACGGCGCTGGATTTACTTGGCTGACCTGCGCCTCCCGGTTCACAAAAAAAAGCATTGACCCGAGAACTCTCTCATATATCATCTAGGAGAAAGACGTCGTGCCGGACGCTGTGGGTTCGAACACCAAAATACGAGGAATGCGGATGCAGGCGGATAATTTCGAAACAGCACCCTTTTTCATTAAGGATTGCGCGCTCATTGCTATTGCAACCGGAAAGAGGGCTCAGAACTTGCGGGAATTGCGGGAGCATTTGCGGGACATCAGCCCCAACAGCATTTATTACCACTTCTGGGGCGGTTTATTGCGGCCTCGCTTCGACAACCCGGAGTATCATAATGATTTCGCGATCTGGATAGCTCACGGTCTCCACAACAAAATCCTTGCGGAACGGCTGGCAGTCATAGATCCCGCGAAGCTTGCCGACCTCGAAGACGTGAGGGAAGAGTTGATTGACGCGATCGAGGAATACCTGGACGAAGAGGAGTACCTCACCTGGTCCAAGCGGGATGATCAGTTTGAATTCATCCGCTCGCAGATGGTTGTTTTTGATACCCATATCTCGGTTACGGAACCGGTCGAATTCGTTCAGACGCTCCCCAGAATGTCCGTTGGAAGCATTTTCTATCATTTCATCGACGGACGGCGAAGAAACGAGAATTCGCTTGACGATTTTCAGAACTGGCTTCTGGAATTTGGAGACAAATACAATGATTTGCGAACGAATATTGACCGCATCGATCCCTATTTTCCGCCATTGAAGGTGTTGCGTGCTGAACTCTCCGAGGTTCTTAATGACTATTTCAAGGGATAGTGCCCATGCAGGATAAAAGCATTCTTGAGCAATATGCAGAAATTGCCGGTGCGGATGTGGTCGAGCACTTGCGCCAGTTGGCCCGGCGGCTGAAGGGACTGCGTGTCGTCCATGTGAATTCGACGCGCGTTGGCGGCGGGGTGGCTGAAATATTGCACAAGATGGTTCCCCTCATGCTGGAGCTGGGCATTCAAACCACCTGGGAGGTCATTGAAGGAGAGGCGGCGTTTTATCAGTGCACCAAGAGTTTCCATAACGCCATACAGGGAAACCGGGTCAATATTCCTGAAAACCAGTTGAAGATTTACGAACAGACCAACGCTCAAACAGCGGAAATTTTGAGCGAAAGATTGCAGGATGCGGACATCGTACTCGTCCATGATCCCCAACCCGCGGCATTGATCAATCATTTCCCTGACCGTAAGGGGAAGTGGGTGTGGCGCTGTCATATCGATGCGAGCAGGCCGTTCAGACCGGTCTGGAAATACCTGAAGAATTTTGTATCTCAGTACAATGCGAGCATTTTCTCCCTTGCGGGATTTGCCCAGCGGCTTCCGCATCCCGTCTATCTCATAGCTCCCAGCATCGATCCCCTGCACGAAAAGAATGTCGAGCTGGACCAGCGGGAAATAAGGGAGGTTTATAAACGCTTCAAGATCGATCCCCGGAGACCGGTGATACTTCAGGTCTCCCGCTATGATCGATTCAAGGACCCGGTTGGCGTCATCCAGGCCTATAAGCTGGCAAAGGAGTTCATACCGCATTTGCAGCTCGTCCTTGCCGGGGGAGGAGCCACGGATGACCCGGAAGGGGAAATCGTCCTGAACGATGTCCGCAGCGCAGCAGAAGATGACCCCGATATTCACATCCTGGTCCTGCCTGGAGATGCTCATCGCACTATTAACGCCTTGCAGCGCGCCGCGACCATTGTGCTGCAGAAATCCATAAGAGAAGGTTTCGGGTTGACGGTGACCGAAGCCATGTGGAAGAACAAGCCGGTTATAGGCGGCGATACGGGCGGCATCCGCATACAGGTCACGAATTATCATACCGGGTTCCTGGTAAACACACCGGAAGGGGCGGCGTTACGTATCCGCTATCTCCTGCACAATCAGGACAAACTGGTGGAAATGGGGCTGAAGGCCAGGGAATTTGTGCGTGAGAATTTTCTCATTACCAGGCACCTGCGGGAATACCTGACCCTTATATACGTGCTTCTCCATGGGGAGAAGGAGCGCATCGAGTTGGATTGACCGCCCCTGAAAATATCTGCCTCAAGCTTCTCACACCGCCTCGGGGGGCGGCATACAGTCATCCATGAAGATCCTGGAAAAGAAAATAGACCTGGAAAATTTTTTTCATCGGCGTGACCGGTCTTCCCGGAAGGCACTCCTTCTGGACTACGACGGGACTCTTGCTCCTTTCTGCCCGGAGCGGAACATGGCCTACCCATACCCCGGTGTTCCCGAATTGCTCGACAGGATCATGAAATCACCTGCTACCCGCCTGGTCATTATCACCGGCAGATGGACAAAGGACCTGATGCCGCTGCTGCAAATGGAGGGACAGCCGGAAATTTGGGGGTCTCATGGAATAGAGCGGCTGAAAATGGACGGTTCCTACGAAGTTGCACCGATGGACGAAGACGCGTTGAACGGGCTGGTCAAGGCTGATGAGTGGATCCGGGATGTTGGACTGGCGAAGCGGTCCGAGGAAAAGCCGGGATGCCTTGCGGTCCACTGGCGAGGTCTGGATGAGAACGAGATCGATCAGGTGAAGAAACAGGTTGAGCCGAAATGGTCCCTTATCGCACATCTTTCAGGACTGAGACTGAAGGAGTTTGACGGCGGCATCGAACTTCGTGTGCCTGCGCGGGACAAAGGAGATGCGGTCAGAACAATTCTTGGAGAAATGCACGATGATCCTGTGGTGGCGTACCTGGGAGACGATTTGACCGATGAGGATGCGTTCAGGGCCATTAAGGGAAAAGGGATCGGCGTGCTGGTTCGAGAAGAACTGCGGCCCACAGGCGCCGATGTCTGGATCAGGCCGCCCGGGGAACTCCTGGAATTCCTTTCCGGCTGGGCCGCTTAGTACATGTATCTCCCAATACGATAGCGCATCCGAATAGGACAATTTTTTGTCACCGCAAAGCCGGAAAGTTCGCAAAGAAACTGATTTTCCCTTTCCGCTGAGACGCCGGAAAGGGAAAAGATAGCTTCACGGGGTAAGGCTGCTGCGTGCGTCCCTCTATTTAAAATCGGAGCTGTTTTTCTTTTGCCGTCCTCTCAACGGCAAAAGAAATGGTAGTGAGCTTTGCGCTCTCTGCGTCTTAAGCGAAGCCCCGCGAACGGGGCAAGCGGGCGGCGAAATTATACAAAGTGCCCGTCATAAAACTTATGAATAGAAGTACTTGGTTTGTGCTTGGGAAGCGCCGACAAAGAACTATCCCAAAACGGTACGTGATATGGGTGACTTGATCATTGTTTCAAACAGGGGGCCATTCAGTTTTTCTGCCGACCTTCTGCATGACGCGGAAAAACACCTGAGAGAAGGAACACGGCCGACGTCTCCGGATTTCGGAGAAGGAGGCCTCGTTCAGTCCATGGCCGGGCTGCTGAAAACCGGGCAATGGAATACCACCTGGCTTGGCGCTTCCATGGGCGACCTGGACATCGATGTTGCAAGAGGCCATTACACCCGCTTCTTTCAGAAAATGATCAAAAAGAAATACGCACCGAATGATTTTCCCTTTATAGAGATATCTCCCGGGAACAGGATGCATTTCAAGTATGGAGAATATGATTTTTTCCTGCGGTTTGTTTTTTTCGACACAACGCATATGCACAGTTACTACGGCAAGTTTGCCAACGGGTTTCTCTGGCCCCTTATGCATCTCACAAGGTCTCCTCTTTTCTACAAGCAAACAAGGGTGTTTCCCCGGCCGCAATTTGAGAAGCACGATTTTGTGCAGTATATAAGCAGCGGTGCAACTTTTGCGAACACGGTCATTGACGAGATCCGCAAGACCAGAGACACGAGGAAAAGAGAAGACCAGGTGGTGGTGTGGAATCAGGATTACCACCTGATGCGGATCGCCGAGGTCTTCAAGGCGCTCCTCCGGGAAGAAGATATGTCGTACGAAGACGGTGATAGAATTCATGTGGGACAGTTCATCCATACGCCGTTTTTCAATATTCATGAAATCCAGGGCCTTATACGCGAAGACAAGAGAAATCGAGTCAAAGCCAAAATATACGATCCCTTTGCCGAAAGCATCGAAACTGCATTGCAGAAATTGACGTGGGGCATGCTCTCCAACGACTTCATAGGTTTTCATGTAAAAGAGTACTGCGATAATTACCTGGCGGCTCTGGAGGAGTGGTTTCCGGTGGATATACGGATATCGGGACAATTCTACGAAATAACGCACCTTGACTCGGTCACGACCATCGGATCGTTTCCGATAGGACTGGATGTCGATAAGATTCTCTCTGAAGTCTCGAAGGAGAAGACACTGAAGTATGAACTGGACAGGGAGAATCTGGCCGATAAGATAGAGGATGACAGGAAGAAAGGGAGGGCCATTTTTGGAGGGCTCGAAAGATGCGACTATACGAAAGGCCTTGTGGAACGTCTCGGCATCTTTTACAACGCCCTCAACAGCCTGAGAAGTTCTAAAAGAGATGCCCGTTTCTACCAGGTAACCGCCCCGAGTAGGTCTGAAAGTCCGGACTATCAGAAGATCGATGCTGTTCTTGAAGAGGAAGTCGCAAAAGTGAACAAGAAGCTTGGAGGCGAACCTGTCGTCCACATAGCGGGAGGGATATCCCCTCCCCAAAATTACCGATTCATGAAAGAGATCGAGGTAATGCTCGTCACTCCTCTGGAGGACGGGATGAACCTCGTTGCCTTTGAATACATCCTCTCACAAAAGTACAAGAAGCCTGAGGAGCGGGGAATCCTTGTGCTGAGCACAAGCGGGGCCTCAAGAGAACTCAAGCGGAAGGGCTTTGGAAAAGAAGACGGGATCATCTATGTGAATCCCATGAAAGCAAGGGATGCGGGACAGCGAATCGCAGCGGCATTAAAAGAAGAAAGACACGTCTCGGAAAGGGTCATCAACTACACGGAGACGGAACGCCGGGTGAACGATTGGGCGGAGAAGAATATCGAAGCCATTCTGAACTGCAGAAAAGGCCGATGACGCAACCTTTCCTCATACCATGTATTGAATGCAGGCTTTACCCGGCATTCCTGTAAATTTCCCGCCGGCAACTACCTCAATTTCTTTTCTTATAACGACCTGCCTTTGAAAGAAATATCCCTGCAAGTGCAGAAACCTCGATATCCGCGCGTCGGCCAGAATAATAACATAAATGTATTATAGTCCTTGGAATAGTACAATATTGTATTCTAATAGTCTTTTTCACCTGTCCCCTTTAATCATAAAAGAGTCATAAAATTAGCCACATATAAGGAACTACACCTTTTGGCCTCTCTATTGCTTAATAGGTCGCAAGTCTTTCCGGAAAAGGTGAAGGGACCCTGAAGATCAGCTGTTCATGGATGGAAACCAGTGAGTGGAGGAGAAAAATGAAAAAGATCGAGGCAATCATCAAGCCCTTCAAACTTGATGAAGTGAAGGAGGCCCTCATGAGCGCCGGCATCCAGGGCATGACGGTCAGTGAGGTAAAAGGTTTTGGGCGCCAACGGGGGCATAAAGAGGTTTTTCGCGGAGCAGAATACCAGATAGACTTTGTTCCGAAAGTGAAGATCGAGGTAGTCATGGATTCATCTGTTTTACCCCAGGCACTCGCGTTGATTGAGGAAAAGGCCAAGACCGGCAGCATAGGCGATGGGAAGATCTTCGTTTCGGCTGTTGAACAGGCCATTCGGATTCGAACCGGAGAAAACGGCAAGGATGCCCTTTAGGGAGGAGGTAATCAAAAGTGGTTGACTTACTGAAAAAGAAGAAATGGTTATTCCTGCTGGCTGTGTTCTGCCTGGCAGCTATTGTTTCACAGGCATATGCCGGAGACCCTACCGGCGCTGTAACATTGGAAAAAGACCCTGGTTCCCCGGTGGATTATGTCTGGGTTCTCTTGTGCGCCTTCCTGGTCATGTTCATGCAGCCGGGGTTTGCCATGGTTGAGGCCGGATTCTGCCGCGCGAAAAATGCCATCAACCTGATGATGAAAAACTTGATGGATTTCGTGGCGGGGAGCCTGGTGTTTTTTGCCATCGGCTATGCCTTCATGATGGGAAAAGACTGGCATTCCCTGATCGGGCTCAGCGGGTGGTTCCTGCATGGTGACGCTTATGACGTGCACACCTATCTGATCTGGATGTTTCAGGTGGTTTTTGCCGCCACCGCAGCCACAATCGTTTCCGGAGCAGTGGCGGAAAGGATCAAGTTCCCGGTCTACTTGTTCTACAGTGCGGTTGTTTCTGCATTCATTTACCCTCTGTACGGCCACTGGGTGTGGGGAGGCGGCTGGCTTTCCAAACTGCCCTTCGGAGTCGGGGCCGTCGATTTCGCCGGGAGCGGCATTGTTCATGCCATGGGAGGTTTTATCGGCCTGGCAGGCGCCATGGCTCTGGGTCCGAGAATCGGCAAGTACGATGAGAAGGGAAGAGTGAGACCCATCGTGGGCCACAACATTCCTATGGCGGCCATCGGCGTGTTCATTCTCTGGTTCGGGTGGTTTGGATTCAATCCAGGGTCGACTCTGTCCGCGCACCAACTGCGGATTTCCGTGATTGCCGTCAACACCAACCTCGCTGCGGCTGCGGGTGCGATGGCCGCTTTGATTTTCATGAAGATCAAAGTCGGCAACTGGGACCTCGGGATGACCTTGAACGGCGTTCTTGCCGGTCTCGTGGCAGTTACTGCTCCCTGTGCCTGGGTGGAGGCATGGGCTGCCGTGGTCATCGGCCTTGTCGCGGGGATTCTGGTCTGTCTGGGTGTCTTTTCATTGGACAAATTGCATATTGATGATCCTGTCGGCGCTGTCTCCGTGCACGGCATAAACGGAATATGGGGATTGATCAGTGTCGGCCTGTTTGCCGACGGGACCTATGGCAATTACACGACCAAAGCGCCTTTTGTCACCGGACTCTTCTACGGAGGGGGCGGAGGTCAGCTGCTTTCCCAGGTGATTTCTGCCGCTGTCTGCATTGCGTGGTCTTTCATCATGGGATGGATTACCTTCCGTATCGCAAAGGCCATTTTCGGCGGCATACGGGTATCGGCGGAAGAAGAGGCAGAGGGACTGGATTACGGGGAACACGGCGGGAACGCCTATCCTGATTTTGCCGTGTCTTCCTATTTGCAGCACTGATCCGGCAGCGAGGGGGAGCGCGTTGAAAATCAGTCTCTGGAGGATTTTCAACGCCCGCCTCTCTTTTTGTTCTTTCCCTGTCCTCTGACCTCCAACAGTCCACAGCCTGACAATCTATGCAGCAACGCTTTCAGTTCTCTCTTTGCAGAAACTCATCATAAGGCTGACAGGCTGACAAGCTGCAGCCTAATAAGCTGCTCTTGTCCCTTGACATAACTTGCCTGAAGAACGAAACTATTCCGGCTGTCGATAGGAAACATCCCCAGGTAAACCTCAGCCGCCGAGGTACATCAAAATGCTCTTCATGATCATCGAACGATTTCGAGATAACGATATGGTTCCCATCTACAAGCAGGTCCGGGACGGAGGACGGATGCTTCCCGAAGGACTTACGTACTTGGACAGCTGGGTAGAGCCGAATTTCAGCCGTTGTTTTCAGCTGATGGAGTGCAATGACCTGCGACTCATTCAGGAATGGGCGCTTCAGTGGCGCGGGTTCGGGGTAACGTTTGAAATTGTTCCGGTCGTCAGCAGCAGGGAAACCAGCGAAGTTGTTGCTCCTCATCTGGATAAAGCATAAGGGAGCGTGCTCCGCGCAAGCCGTGCAAAAGGGGACTCCTGGGTGAGCGGCAGCTCGAGTGGAATAGTATGGACAGGCAGGACATATGGACTATCTGATCGACACTATGCGACCGGAAGACTGGCAGCAGGTCCGTTCGATCTATCTCGAAGGCATCGGTACCGGCGATTCCACTTTCGAGTCAGATGCTCCCGATTGGAAGACATGGGATTCTTCTCATCTGCCGGAACACCGATTGGTGGTCAGAGAGGGAGATCGTGTTCTGGCATGGGCGGCACTCAGCCCTGTGTCCACGCGTCCTCTTTACGCGGGTGTTGCGGAACTCAGTCTTTACGTAGGATCCGGGCACAGGGGCAAAGGCGTAGGGTCCGCCCTCCTTGAAGCAGTCATAGGGTCGACGGAGAAGGCCGGCCTGTGGACGCTGCAGGGCGGCATCTTTCCTGAGAACACCGCGAGCCTCCGTCTCGTGAAAAAGTACGGCTTCAGGGAGGTCGGAAGACGTGAGAAGATAGGAAAGATGACCTACGGCTGTCTTGCCGGGACCTGGCGGGACGTGATTCTTGTGGAACGGCGAAGTACTGTGGCAGGTGTGGATTGACACGTTCGGAGGTTGGGCTGTGAAAATACAGGTTGAGGCAATCGGATTCGTTGAAGCTGACCGGTCTCACGCTGAGGATGATTACTGGGGCGGTGAGGAATCATGCATTTCCCTCACCGAGCGGTTCACCGGCGAGGCCCTGCAAGGGCTGACCGACTTCTCGCACGTTGAAGTGCTGTTCCTCTTTCACGAGGTTGACCTCTCGAAAGTCGTCTTTGGCGCCCGCCATCCGCGAAATAATGCAGCATGGCCCGCGGTAGGCATATTCGCCCAGCGCGGCAAGAACCGTCCCAATCGCATCGGCAGCACCATCTGCCGCGTCGTCCGCATCGAGGGTACCCGGCTGATCGTCGCCGAACTCGATGCAATCAACGGAACGCCGGTGCTCGACATCAAGCCTGTCATGACGGAATTCCTGCCCCGCCTCCAGGTTCGCCAGCCCGCGTGGTCACATGAACTGATGCGCGAATACTGGCTGTCGGACAAGACGCGGTGAGGCTTTGGGGTTTCCTATCAGATTCCTTATCACAGGTTTTTCCTAAAAGCCGGCAGTGACACCCCCGTCAACCGGCACGCACGCCCCGGTCGTGAATCCGGCTTCATCCGATGCCAGCATCAGAGCGGCAAAGGCGACCTCCTCAACCGTACCCACTCTTCCCACGGGATGGCTTTCGGCTGTCATGCTCATATATTCCTTCCTGTTCCAATTTCTTGATTGCTTCTTCGCACCGTCCCTTTGATCGGTCCGCAACTACTACTTTGGCGCCTTCTTTCAGGAATCTCTCTGCGATTCCGAGGCCGATTCCCGACGTTCCGCCTGTCACCAGTGCAACCTTGTTTTCGAGCATCATGAAATTCGGCCCTCCGGGTAGAACAATTGGAGAAAAAGCGGCCAGGAAGTCCGCTTTTTTAGCGCGGAGTATAAAGCGGCTTTGCCATACGTGTCAAGCGCGAGAAAGATGGTGTAAAACGGGAACTGCTTAGGTAAGCCGCACGGAGTGTGCACTCAGGTGCAGGGCGTGCACCGGCTGCCCCAAGATCTTGTTTTTGCTTGACAGCCGGGATGCTTAATGGGATTACTCATCGTATCCCGGGTCGAAAACGTACCCCCACCTGTTCAAGCCGGTTCCGATCGGCAATCTGACTGTTCCTGGCAAAGAGGGTCAAGGAGCATGTGAAGATTCCCATCCAGATGGCATACCGTTTGTTCACACCCGAGAAACCCAACAAGGCTATCGGCGACAAGGTAACGTTCTGAACATGCATACGCCATGGAGTCGAAAATGAAAGTAAACAGGATAGATCATATCTGTATCGCGGTGAAGAACCTGGAAGAGGCAAGGAAGGTCTGGGAGCCCCTTCTGGGGAAGTCCCGCCCTGATGATGCCTATGTTGATGAGGCCGAAAGGATAAATGTGGCACGATACTGGGTCGGTGAAGTGGGTTTCGAGCTCATGGAATCAACTACGCCGGACGGAGACGTGGCGAAGTTCATCGAGAGGAGAGGAGAAGGCGTCATGCTTGTCAGTTTCAACGTGGACAGTACGCGTGCAGCAATCGATGAACTGAAAGCCCGGGAATACCCCCTTATTCCGGACAGGAATGGCGAACTGGCCCGATCTTTCCGGGACTGCGAGTTCGCTTTCATCCATCCGAAGAAACTGAACGGGGTGCTGACCGAGGTTATCGACTACAAACGGAATGAGTTGAAGAAGTAGGTGCAGGGCGCAGGGCTTCACGCGAAAGGGAAAAGACAAAGGCATCCCCGTACGCCTTATGCCCTGGGCCTTATGCCTGGTGTATATCATGGGCAGGAAATACCGTACATTTGAAATCTATCCGGTGCATGTCGATCCGGAGAGATGCTCCGGAAAGACTACAGGATAAGCGCAGCACACTCGATGCAATCGCTCACAATCCCAAGAGAAGAACTGGAGACCCGGAAAGAACGGGTTCAGAAGGCGCTGCAGGACGCGGATATGGAGGGGCTGCTGGTTGTACAGCGGGTAGACCTCTTGTACTTGGCCGGCATCGAGCAGAAGGGGATATGCTACGTGCCTGCACAAGGCGAGCCGCTCCTGTTCCTGGGCGGTCTTCCTCCATCCGATGGAACGCGTTCCGGCATCTATGAGGAAATCAATATAGATTCCTTCGAAGAGATTCCCCGGGCAATCCGGGATGTGTATGGGAGACTGCCCCGGGTGGCCGGCTTCGAACTTGATGTGCTTCCGGTTGCCGATTTCAACGTGTACCGGGAGCTTTTTCCCGGCGCAGAATGCGTGGACGGATCTTCCTGCATCCTGGGGCCGAGGATGATCAAGTCGGACTGGGAACTGACCCGGATGGAAGAGACGGCATCGCTGACGCAGGAGACCTTCGCGTTCGGAAAATCCGTGATCCGTCCCGGCCTCAGGGAGATGGAATTCGCCGCCCTTCTGGAAGGGTTTGCACGGGATCTCAGCCAGGACAGGGAAAGCCTGCGGATCAGGGACTATCAGACGGAAGGGTATGCCTGGCACGTCCTGAGCGGGAAGAGCGGAGGTATGCTCGGCCTGCTCGATTCACCGGCAAGCGGGGAAGGCACTTCCCCGGCGTTTCCCTGCGGGGCGGGGCCCAGGCGTATCGAGCCCGGTGATCCGGTCATGGTGGATTTCGGCTTTATGCTGCGGGGCTATCACCTGGACGAAACAAGGATGTTTTCGTGCGGGCCCATGGAGGATGAGGCTTTGAAGGCCTCCGAGGCGACAATCGCAATACATGACGCGGTCCTGTCAGCGGTGCGTCCGGGCGTTACTGCCGACGATCTTTTCCGGCTTTCCGTCAGCAAGGCGGAAGAACTCGGATACGGAGATCAATACCTGGGACCGCCGGGCAATCAGGTCATTTTCATCGGGCACGGGATCGGCATGGAGCTGATCGAAGGCCCGATTATCGCAAAAGGCAGGGATGATTCTCTTGAACCGGGCATGACCTTTGCCCTGGAACCCAAGATAGTGTTTGAGCATGAATTTATCGCAGGCGTCGAGAGTGTCTTTG
>CAZEGG010000016.1:0-22504 GCA_964511755.1 uncultured Desulfobacteraceae bacterium
CTTTATACCTGTGGCAATCTTGATACGAATGGCGTGTAAGAACCGCAACAGGAGTTATCTTCTTTTGATTCTTTACCATGATAATATGCTGATTTCAGAAAATAACCATACCATCTCCGCGGTCCGGCACAAAAGTTGCTTTCTTTTATGCCAATACTGGAGTGTCCGTTGCATTGGCGGGGTTCTCCCTGAATTTCTTAGGAGAAGAGATACAACTTCAGCAACGTCACATCCGGTTGATCCCCCGGCGTTGTCTCGGGGGTTTTTTTTAGCTCGCAAGCTCCCACGATAATGCCGGTGAACCCGTCACACGTAATCCTCCGAGAAAAGTCCTGCTGCTGAAAAGGAATACCCGGCGGCAAACCGCCCGCCCGCCTCTCTCCCGCTTGCCCCACCGCGCATAGAGTTTCCGTCTGGAGCATCAACGCATATTCTGGCGTTTATCGCCATCTTCATATGTGCATTTACGCAGCTGTGCCTGTTATTCCGCAATCTTTTATTTGCATTTCTTATTTCATTAAGAGATAATAGCAGTCGGAAATATCAATAAAGCAAAGGGCAGGAGAATATGGAAAAAATCAAAATATTGCTTGCCGAAGATCATGCAGTGGTGCGCGAAGGTATTCGCCGAGTCATGGAGCAGGAAGCGGATTTTGAAGTTGTGGCCGAAGCTGAAGACGGCGAAAAGGCGGTAAAGATGGCTATGGAATACTTGCCAGACGTGGCACTTATTGATATTATTATGCCGAAATTAGGCGGCATCGAGGCCACGAAGCGAATCAAGGAGTCGTGCCCCGGTGTGGCTGTCCTGGCACTCTCTGCTTACGACGATGACCAATTCGTCTTCAGCCTCCTTGAAGCAGGAGCTGCAGGGTATTTGTTAAAGAGCGTTCATGGTCGGAAGCTCGTTGCTGCCATTCGGGCGGTACATGAGGGAGAGGCGGTGCTTCACCCCTCGATTA
This sequence comes from uncultured Desulfobacteraceae bacterium, assembly GCA_964511755.1. Classification (GTDB taxonomy): domain Bacteria; phylum Desulfobacterota; class DSM-4660; order Desulfatiglandales; family Desulfatiglandaceae; genus B46-G9. Next base: position 963 of record CAZEGG010000016.1, read on the forward strand.
TGTGTAAATTCCTTCGCCGGCCCAGGCATCGTTCTGACAAAAGGCCAAGTGTAGCCGCCAATCTGAGCGAGCGTGAGCTAGAGGTGTTGAGATTGGCGACTAGAGGCTTGAGCAACGGAGATATCGCCAAGGAACTTGCCCTCAGCCTTCGGACTGTTCAGGCCCATTTCACACGTGCCTGCAAGAAATTGCAGGTCAGCTCAAGGACAGAAGCTGTGCTGCATGGACTGAGAGAGGGCTGGCTCAGTCTCGATGACATGTTATCGGCCGCTGACAAGATGAAAGGGCTTGAAGGTGCCGCAAAGACCGATCGCTAGCTGGCTGAGGGCGATCGTTCGCAAGCCAGGCTTCTGGTTCGTCGTTGTCCTGTTCGTACTTGTAAGCTTCTTGCAAAATACAGAACTCTTGAAGCATTATTCCTCTCTCGTTGATCTCGGCATTACCCGTTACACTATTGAGAGAATATTGTACCTCTTACCCATATTTTGGGCTGCCTTTCTGTTCGGGTGGAAGGGCGGTGCAATAACTTCATTGGTTGCCTTGGCCGACATGATCTTCCCTGCTGTGCTTTCCTCACCGCACCGCGAGGATGCGCTGGTTGAAATCGGCGCAGTTTTCATTATCGGCGGCCTCATGAGCTATTCCCTTGAATCGCTGCGAAGGGAGCGCGAGCGCAGTATCAAGCTGGCGGCGGCCGAGAAAGAACTCCAGTTTTTTCTCCAGCAGATAACCAAGGCCCAAGAGGACGAAAGAAGGCGTATTGCCTGGGAGCTTCATGATGAGACCATCCAGTCCTTAGTGGCTCTTTGCCAGCAGATAGACGATCTGGCTTCGGGTGTCAAAAGATTGCCGATGGAGGCTCGGGCGCGGCTGGAGGATTTGCATGAACACGCGAACACAATCATGCAGGAAGTGCGACGGCTGAGTCAGGATTTGCGTCCGGCGACACTGGATAATCTTGGCTTGGTGCCGGCACTGGAGTGGCTTGTCTCCAACATGGAAAGACATTCAGGAACTTCAACGCGCTTGGAAGTGATTGGTTCTGAAAGAAGATTTTCCACCGAGGCTGAATTGGTCCTATTTCGTATCGTCCAAGAGGCCCTGAAAAATGTCCAGAAGCATGCCCGCGCAAGTTCGGCCCAGGTCATCCTTGAGTTTAAGGAAGGGTGGATTAGGCTTACGATTAGTGATGACGGCAAAGGGTTTGTTCCCCCGATTGATGTCAACGCCCTACCCGAGACCGGCAAGCTTGGTCTGGCCGGTATACACGAGCGAGCCTACTCAGTCGGCGGCACTGTGTCGATAAAATCCGAGCCGGATATGGGGACAAGCGTAATCGCTGAACTGCCGCTCTAACACCACGGGATACTCCCATACATGCCATTCAATATAATGCCTTCCCACCTGATCGCCAATCTACTTGAAAAATAACTCTTGTCTGCCTATTTGCCCATGACGCCTAAGTCATCTACGCATACTTGTTTCAGCGACACAAAAAAAGTATGCACAATATGCATTTATTTATTGCGTATTATCTTATTGTATGGTAAAAAGCTAACCATGATAGGAAAAATGACATTGGCACCGAAGGGACTAAGGGTCAGCGGAGAGAATGGGTGGACAGCCGGAAAGGGGGATTCGATGGCCATTATTACCATATCGCGGGGCTCTTTTAGCGGGGGGGAAGATCTAGCCCAGTGTGTAGCCAAAAAACTCGGCTATCACAGTGTAAACGGGGAAATCCTGGAGGAAACGGCCAGGGAGTATGGGATAACGGAGGAAAAGCTTTCTGAGGCCGTTGGGGATGCTCCGGGAGTTCTGGAAAGACTGCATTCGGATAGAAAGCGGTACCTAGCCTGTCTTCGAGCCGGTCTGATAAGAGAGGTCAAAGATGACAATGCCGTATATCACGGCCACGCGGGGCATTTCTTGCTGAACGGAGTGCCCCACGTCATCAGGGTCAGAATCATCGCTAATATGGAATCCCGCATCAGAGTGCTTACGGAGCATAGTAATTTGACCCGGGAAGAGGCCATACAACTCATAAAGAGATTGGACGAAAAAAGACTGAGATGGACAAGGTCCCTTTATCATGCAGATTGGTACCATCCTTCGTTGTATGACGTCCTTGTCAACTTTGAGCACGTGACTCTTCCCGGCGCCTGTAACGTCGTCTGTCGTACGGCGACCATGGGAGAATACAAAATTACTCCGGCATCGAGAAAAAACCTGGAAGACCTCGCCCTGAGCAGCCATCTGGAAGCCCTGATCGCAAACAACAGGAGCATCTCTGGCGGGAAGAATGTCATGATCAAGGCAGATGGAGGAGTGGTTACTATCCGGGGAACAGTAGGATCCATAGTGGATGCGGATAGGGTGAGGATGCTGGTAAAGGAAACACCAGGCGTCAAAAAAATCAATTCGAGAATGCGAGTGAGACTCTGGGGGCTCTCTATGGCAAGTGTTTGTGAAAATTGAGTGAACATGAAATAAAGGTCTCTCCGCAGGCAAGAATCGAGCTGTTTTAAAGACATGAATGACAAATTCGAACTAATTTATGAATACCGGATGAAGGTATGACAGTTCCGAACCCTTCCTTATGTTGGTGGGTGTGGCCGGTTATCCTTTTCTCAGCCACCTTCATAATTGGCTGCATTGCTCCCCTTTCCGGTTTGGGAGGAGGAGTGTTGTTTGTTCCCCTGGCCACCGCTTTTACCCCATTCAATATCGACTTTATAAGAGGGACCGGTCTGATCTTGGCGCTGACGAGTGCTCTATTTTCCGCACCTCGATTTATCAAGGCAGGTATGGCAAATCTAAGAATTATGACCGCGATTGCCAGTATATCGGCAATTGCTTCTATCCTGGGCGCTGTCATGGGACTCTGGATTACCAGTGCTCTGCCTCATGGGCAGAGCTATGTTCTGGTCGCCCTGGGCGCAGTTTTGTTCTTAATTTTTGCGGTTATGATCACTTCTAAAAAGGCGGAGTTCCCCCCGGATGGCAAAGTGGACTCTTTTACGGCAAAACTGGGCCTTGTCGGCAACTGGTTCGAGCCAAACCTGGATAAAATAGTCGAATATAAAGCGAGAAGATTACCACTCGGTATCCTTTGCTTTTCGGCCGCCGGATTCATCGGCGGGATGTTCGGCATGGGAGCCGGCTGGGTGGGTGTGCCGGTGCTCAATTTAGTGATGGGACTGCCCTTAAAGGCTGCAGCAGCTACCAGCATGACTATTATCACCGTGAACTCTGCCGCCGCGGCCTGGCCTTATATTGCTAATGGAGCGATGTTGACTTTGATCATAGTGCCTTCGGTAGTGGGGATCAGCATTGGCGCGGCGCTGGGCGCTAGACTGGCGCTGAGAGTCAAACCAGCATTTGTTAGGTATCTGGTCATAGTGATGATGCTCTTTTGCGGCCTTATCAACATCTATAAGGGTCTGCACGGACTCGCCATCCTTTAAGGATACAGGAGGTTTACCATGTTAGAAAAAGGAGTTCAGAGTGATCCGATGAATGAGAGGTTTGCTTCCGTAATGGTGATTCTGGCCCGGGTCGGGTTGATAACCATGGCGATCTGCGGTTTCCTCTGGTTTTTTAATTTCGATCCTCTGATGTCCCGAAATATAGCCTTGGCAAACTGCTCAGACTCGGCATCTCTGTTTTGGAAAGCCGGGGCAGCGATTCACACCGGCGGATATGCTTGGTTCTTGACCAGGCTTAACTATACTGATTTCTTGACTATTTTTGGAGTTTCGGTATTGGCTTCCGCCCCGTTGGTCAGCATGTTAGCTACGATTCCACGCTGTTCTCGAAAAGTGTATCTGGTTTTTATGATAGCGATAGTCCTTGAACTGACATTTGCAGTGGTGAGGCCGATTCTCATGAAAGGTGGAGCACTCGCACTATAGCCCTTCGCGTGGCAGGATATTGAATAGTTATAGGAGATTGTGCGGCCTTGGCGGACACACAGATGAAAGAGAAGGGAGAATCGGACGGCAATCATCACCGTATCCAGGGGGACATTCAGCGGCGGCCAGAAACCGGCTGAATGCGTCTGTGAGAGACTCGGTTATCCCTGTGTCAGCCGGGAGGTTCTGGTGGAAACAGCCAGACAATACGATCTTACCGAGAACAGGCTGTTTCGAGCGGTGATCGAAGCCGACGCGGGGATGATTGCCATCACGGGAACTGTCGAATCGATGATGGACGCTGGCCGGGTGGTAATGATAGTGCGAAAAAATCAGGGGGTCAAAGACATTCACCTCACATGTGCAAGTGCGATTCCCTGGTCTTCCCGCCACAACAACTGACGATAAGTGAAGAAAATTCGATAACTGGTTGATATGAAAAGAAACCCGGCCAAATTTGACCGGGTGCTTTTCTTGGGTCGCTTCTAAACCGGGCAGAAGATCGAAAGCCTCTCCCTTACAGACTTCCTTTCCCTTCTTACAGGTATTTCTTCACTGCTTCAGTAAGCGCCGGCACTATATCAAAAAGATCACCGACCACGCCGTAGTCTGCCTTTTGGAAAATCGGTGCATCCGGGTCCTTATTGATCGCAACGATCACCTTTGACGTCCCCATGCCGGCGAGGTGCTGAATAGCTCCGGAAATTCCACACGCAACGTACAGATTGGGCGAAACGACCTTTCCGGTCTGCCCCACCTGATCCGTCTGCGGACGCCATCCCGCATCAACCGCCGCACGTGAAGCGCCTACCGTTCCTCCCAAAAGATCCGCCAGTTTTTCGAGAATTTCATAATTTTCAGGCCCTTTCATACCCCGGCCACCCGAAACGATTCTCTCCGCCTCGGTCAAATCAACCTTTCCGCTCGCGTCTCTGATGACGTCCACCACCTTGGTCTTCAATGCGCCGTCATCCAAGGTGAAAGAAGCTTCAATGACCTCCGCCGACTTGGAACCATCGGGCTCATTTACGGGCATCACATTGGGCCGCGCCGTGGCCATCTGCGGCCAGCTATTCTCGAACGTCACGGTGGCATAAGCCTTTCCGGCATAAATAGGACGTGTGGCTACAAGATTCCCGTCCCGGATCTCAAATGCTGTGCAGTCCTGGGCCATGCCCACATCAAGCCGTGCGGACAACCGCCCGGACAGGTCTTTTCCCTGCACGGATGCGCCCATCAGGAGCACCGCAGGTTCATTCGCTTTTACAACTTCAGATATGACAGAAACATAGGCGTCTGTGGTATAAGGATCCAGTCTCGGATCATCGGCCACCAGGACCTTGTCGGCGCCGTATTGTCCAAGATCGGCAGCCTTTTCCTTAATGCCGGAGCCCAGCAGAACCGCCGTCACCTCCTGTCCCAGGGCGTCGGCCAGACGCCTTCCTTCGCTTACCACCTCATAGGTAATTTTCCGGATCTCTCCGTCTCTTTCCTCTGCTACTACCCATACTCCCTGTGCCATCTGATTCATCTCCTTGTTATGGTTGTTCTCCTGCGGAATCCGGACAGAAGCTTCGATCACGCCCAAGGAGGGCGCTAGATCACTTTTGCCTCTTCATGGAGGAGTCTGGCCAATTCGGCGGCCTTCTCCTGGGGAGTCTCCCCCTCGACAATTTTTCCGGCTGCTCTCTCTGGAGGTGACGACAACGCGACGATTTTCTGTTTCCTTGCACCCTGGCCAACCTGTGATGGATCCATGCCGAGATCCGCAAGCGTCTTTTCTTCCAGAGGTTTCTTCTTGGCCTTCATGATGCCGGGAAGTGAAGCGTACCTGGGTTCATTGAGGCCTTTCTGTGCGGTGATCAGCACCGGCAGACTGGATTCCAGGACAAGGCTCTGCCCTTCTACCGGCCGATGAACCTTGACCGACTTCCCATCCTCTGCGACCTCTACCTTCTGGATAAGTGACAGCTGAGGGATTCCAAGCAGTTCCGCAACCGATGCCCCCACAACTCCCATATCGTCATCGATTCCCCTCTGCCCGGTGAAGATGACATCAAACTCGAGATCCTTGATCGCTGCCGCCAGGCCTTTGGCAGTTCCCAGGGAATCACTGCCGACCAGTGCGTCGTCAGAGATGAGAATTCCTTTATCAGCTCCCATTGCCAGTGCTGTGCGGATGGACTCGGTGACACGCTTCGGCCCCAGCCCAACGACCGTCACCTCGCCGCCAAATTTCTCCTTCAGGCGAAGCGCCTCTTCCACCCCGAATTCATCGTACGGATTCATGACCCATTTGATATCATCCGTGACAATCGACTGTCCGTCCGGGGCAATCTTGATCTGCGTCTCCGTATCGGGTACCTGTTTCAAGCAAACGATAATATTCACTTCATCCTCCTTTCATGCAAGCAAGCATAAGCCTCATTTCTGGAATGGATCCTCGTTCGTGCCCGGCACCTCTTTCGGGATAGGCACTCTCTGGTTTTTCAGCTGCAGGTTATGTCTCCGCAACGCATATGCCGGACAGAAAATAACTACTGATTTGCTGGGCAGCGGTTTTAATATCATATTCCTTTCGGCTTGACAATACCCAGAATCTCGACATTTCATCAAGAGCTCCAAAAAAGGCCCTTTTGGCAATACCGGGAATAACGTTCGCGCTGATGACGCCCTTTTCCTGCCCCTCCCGCACAATATCTCCTATCAAATCAAGGTACTGGGCAAATCGTTCGTTCTTGTATTCCTTCATGAATCTGCTGCTCTGTCTGAGTTCCACCTGGATGATTTCAGCGACGTCCTTATTTTCTTCTATCAGCCTGAGATGCGTCAGGGCAAATTCCTGGAGTTTCTTGACCGGGTCGGTCTCCCCGGCAAGTCTCGAGATCATGTTGTCGAGGACCGCCTTCATCTTTTCCTCGAAGAGGGAAATGAGAATATCATCCTTGTTATCGAAGTAAAGATAAATGGTTCCGTCGGCAACACCGGCCTCTCTCGCGATATCGGATATCTTCGCCTGAAAAAAACCTTTCCGGGCAAATATCCGTGTCGCCGCCTCTATGATCCTTTTATGTTTATCGTTTCTTCTCTTTTCCATAGTCGAGAGGAATTGCCTTTGTTTCATTCCCTAATCCGCCGCGCGGACAAGCATGAATGATGATTCATTCATGCTGCTTTTAGCATCACTCATTTTGCCTGTCAAGGTTTTTCGACCTGGAAAAGACTACCCTGCCGGTCCGCGTATCCGTGCCGCTCACATGCAGGCAGAGGGATTGCAGACGCAAAAGCAGCCCGGAGGAAAACAGGAGTCGAAGCAAAGCCCGATGAATGCTCGATTTACTTTGACAAATACATAGTGATGACGTACTAACATAGCATGTCCCAAAGTGCAAGAAAGGAGGAAATCAGCCTATGAGTCCTGACAGCCTGTTGAAAGACAAAGTCGTTCTGGTGGTGGATGACGAAATCGATGTTCTCGAGACCGTGGAAGAAGAGCTGGACATGTGCCTTGTTCACAAGGCGGAAGATTATGATTCGGCACTTCAATACCTGTTGAGCTATACCTATGATATCGTGATCCTCGATATTATGGGCGTCAACGGCTTTGAACTCCTGAGAAATTCCATATCGAGGGGTTTTCCGACAGTCATGCTTACCGCTCATGCCCTTTCACCGGAATCTCTGAAAAAGGCCATAAAACTCGGTGCGGTTTCTTTCCTGCCGAAGGAAAAGATACCGGAACTCAGAGAGTTCCTCGAAGACGTGGTTTTGGGTGCTGGAAAACCGGTCTGGAAGAAGTTGTTCGATAAACTTGGTGATTATTTCAGCAGGCGGTTCGGCCCGGACTGGATGGAAAAGGACAGGTTTTTTTCCGATTTCCAAGAAGAAATGAAAAAAGAAGATGCCTCAACGTAGCTTGGCCCGGACTGGTCAGTTATAAGGGAGAAGAGTTTTGCATCCGCTGTTTTTTGAATTAGTGTGGAAAACCCATTTTCCTTGACACTGGATAGGTTATTCAATAAGATATTAGTAGTTTCAGCGACGTAAGGGCTTTAATTTCAACATCTTATGAACAGAGTAAAAGGAAGGGGGATACCATGAAAAAATCGTTAAGACTTTTACTTGTACTCGTAGCGGCGGCAGGAATTATCACTCTTGGCATTGTACCAACATCACTGGCCAAAGACATTAGGGTGGGAGCTGCGATCAACCTTACGGGTCCTGCTTCCACTTGGGGACAGTATCATGCCAAGGGCATGCAGGACTACTTCCGCTATGTCAACGAGGTAAAAGGCGGTATTGCCGGAAACAAGATTGATGTGACGGTAGTGGACACCGCGTACAAGATCCCGCAGGCCCTCAAGTTTGTAAAGAAGTTCTGTACAGAGGACAAGATGGACATGATTGCCACCTGGAGCGCGGGATCAGGAATCATGGCAAAACCAATTTTCCAGAAGTACAAGGTTCCTGATATGAATTTCTCCACTTATCGAGGATTCCTAAAGCCTCCTGTAGCCTATGCATACCTGCCTTTCGGCACCTATGTCATGGACTCCCAGGCTGTCCTGGAATACATCAAGGCAATTCACAAGGGTAGCGCGCCTCCCAAAGTCGGTCTCCTCACGTACAACAACGCCTACGGGAAATCAATCCATGAACCCTGCAAGGAATACGCAAAAGCACACAATATCAATATCGTGGACATCGAAGAATTTCCAGCCAAGAGCCTCAACCTCAACACGGAGCTTCTGAGGCTGCAAAAGGCAGGGGCGGAATATATCTTCATGCAGTGCCTGCCTTCGGCCATCATCATGGCACTTCAGTCCGCAGACCGCATCAAGTACGACGTCCCCTTTTTCGGCACCTGGACATCCACTGATCCTGAATTCTTCAAGCGAGGAAAAGGGCTTATCCGCGATCGCATGTTCATGGAATTTCCCGGATGTCTACCGGGCGACAAGACTGCCGGCATGGACCTGATGAGAGAGTTGTGGAAGCGTTATAAGACTGTGTCCAAATTTGACATGTCCTACTGGGAGGGCGTGACCGTCGGTTCGATCATGGCGAGGGCCTTTCAAAAGGCGCACGACAGCTACGGGAAAGTGGATAGCAGCACAATCAACATGGCGCTTGAAACCTTCCGCGACGAGGATTTCGGTGGTCTTGTACCTCCTGTGACCTACACCAAGACAGATCATGGCGGATCGTTCACCGGAAGGATCATACGGGTCAACGAAGACCAGACCTTCACCCCGCTCACCAAGTTCTGGAACCCGGAAAAGGAAAAAGTCACGGTTATTCAATGAAGGCCTTTCGCGGAAAACCGAGCATCTTCGCCTCCAGATCTCCTGAAGAAAGGAGTTCGGACCTGGAGGTGGAGAAGCTCACCCTGAGGTTCGGCGGCATCACCGCTCTCAGCAGTATAGATCTCTCAGTGCATACCGGAGAGCTGGTGGCCATCATCGGTCCCAACGGTGCGGGGAAGACCAGCTTCCTGAACTGCATTACCGGCTACTACAAGCCGCAGGAAGGGAAGATTTCATTTGACGGTCTGGATGTGACCCGCTTTTCCACTCACCGCCTTACCCGCATCGGGATCGGCCGGACCTACCAAAATATCGAACTGTTCCCCGGCATGACCGTGCTATCCAACATGCTGTTGGCCCGGCATATCCACTGCAGTTATCATGTTGGAAAGGCATCTCTTTTTTTGAAAGGCGTCCAGGAAGAGGAGGTTCGGCATCGAGAAATACTGGAGGAATTGATCGATTTTTTGGAAATCCAATCCATCCGAAAGCAGCTTGTGGGCTCACTGCCGTACGGCCTGAGAAAACGGGTCGAACTGGGCCGAGCTCTTGCCCTGGAACCGAAGCTCCTCGTGCTCGATGAACCGTTCGCCGGAATGACCCTTGAAGAAAAGGAGGATATGGTCAGATTCATAATCGAGCTGAATGAGGCATGGAACCAGACCATCATCCTGGTTGAACACGATATGTCCATTGTGATGAGCATCTCAAAGAGGGTCGCGGTTTTCGACTTCGGCGTCAAAATAGCGGAAGGATCACCCGATGTTGTCCAGAATCACCCTCAAGTAATCAAGGCCTATCTGGGAGAAAGTTCAACAATCGAATAACGGGGATGAAAAATGCATCCTTGATGGCGATCCGGCCATTCAGTCACGTGTCTGTCTATGAATAAACCGACGGAATCGGCGCCTTGAATGAGATCAGATCTGGCCGCCGGAACAGTAACCCGTTTTGTACAAGTCTTCAAAGCAATAAGGAAGAAATGAAGCCTACCCGCGCTGGAAAAAACCGAATTGACCGTGAATCATTGTCCTCGCTGCCGCGATTTACCCTGCCCCAGATCCTATCGAGACAAGCGGATCGCCTGGGGTCGGAGAATACGGCTATTCGGCAAAAGGCTTACGGGGTCTGGGAGACCCATAACTGGCAAGACTATACTCGTTATGTCAAACTTACCGCTCTGGGTCTCCTGTCGCTCGGCCTCAAAAGAGGTGAAAATGTGGCGCTCATCCTCGATAATGAACCTGAATGGCTTTTTGCGGAATTGGGGTCCCAGTCCGTCGGGGCGGTGGCCGTTCCCATGTTCACTTCTGCTGTAGCCAAAGAGTTGGCTCAAGGGCTCAAGCGCATTGAAGCACCGTATGTATTCGCCCAGGATCAAGAACAAGTGGACAAACTTCTCCTCTTCCGCGACGAACTCCCCGCCATAAAGCATCTGATATATCTGGACCCAACAGGCATGAGGACGTACGCAGACGATCCCTGGTTGGTCAGCTTCAGCCGACTCCTTGAGTTGGGTAAAGAACTGGACGAGAAGAACCCCGAACTTTACACAAAGGAGTTATGGGAAGGGAGTTCCGAGGACCCAACACTGATGCTCATGACCTCGGGGACGACGGGGATTCCGAAGCTTGTCATGCTCAGCCATGAGAATTTTACGGAAATGGCCGGCCAGTGGCTTGAAACCGCTCCCATCGGGATAGGCGACAATTGGATTTCCATTACTCCGACTGCCTGGATCGTTGATCAGATGTGGGGAATTGGAATCACCCTGTGTGGTGGATTGACCATGAATTTCCCCGAGACCTTTGAAACCGCTGCAGAAGACTTCAGAGAGATCGGACCCACCGTCATTGTCTCATCATCCAGGTTCTGGGAAGATCTTGCGTCTAAAATCAGGGTCAAGATCAATGACGCCGGCGTGTTGAAAAAGAGCCTCTACAACCTCTCTCAGAAAATAGGGACCGAGGTTGTAGATCTGGAATCTCAAAGGAAACCGGCAAGTGCACGGCTGAGAATCCTCAGGTGGCTTGCAATGCGAATCGTCTCACGTCCTCTCCTGGACAGGGTCGGATGCCTTGGATTTCGCGCGGCCTATACCGGGGGACATCCCATCAGCCCGGAAGTGATTCGATTTTTCAGAGCCAACGGCCTGAACTTGAAACAATGCTACGGTCTCACGGAGACCTGTGGAATCTTTCAGGTTCAGCCGGACGATGAGGTCAAACCCGAGACAGTGGGAAGATCCCTTCCCAGAACCGAGATCAAGATTGCGGATGATGAAGAGGTACTGGTCAAGAGCAAGTCCCTTTTCATGGGCTATTATCAGGATCCGGAAGCCAGTGCGGAGGCGAAGAGAGACGGCTGGTTTCACACGGGAGATGCAGGTTATCTCGATGAGGACGGGCATCTGGTGATCATCGGCCGGAAACAGGATATCATGCGAACCCGTGAAGGCCAGGCCTTTTCGCCTGATTTTATCGAAACAAGGCTCAAGTTCAGTCCCTACATCAAGGAGGCTGTTATCTGGGGAGAGGGCCAGGAATTTCTCACGGCCTTTATCAATATTGACTTTGGAAACGTGGGGAACTGGGCGGAGGAACGGCAAATTCCCTATACCACGTACACGGATCTTTCACAGCAGCCAGCAGTTGAGGAGATGATACGAAAGGAAGTCGACGAGGTAAACCAGCAACTGCCTGAATCAATGAAACTCATTAAAATCATTCTCCTTTACAAACTTCTGGATGCCGACGATGAAGAACTGACGCGAACGGGCAAAGTCAGGAGGAAGTTTGTGTACCAGCAATATAAAGACCTCATTGATGCCATGTATACGGGCAAAACCGAATTGCCCATCAGCGGAGAGATACGGTACAGGGATGGTAGCGTTAGTACCATAAAAACCAACATAAAGATACTAAAAGTCCAGTAGGAGGCTTTTCCCATTATGGAGTTTTTCTTACAGCTTCTCGTCAACGGTATCTCCCTGGGGTTTCTCTACGCCCTTTCCGCGCTTGGTTTTGTGATGATATTCAAATCGAGCAGCGTGTTGAATTTTGCCCACGGAGAACTCATGGCGATCGGCGCGTTTCTGTTTCTTGTCCTCTCCTCCTGGGCCAAATTACCTCTCATACCCGCCTTCATCCTCACTCTTGTGGGCAGCTTCAGTTTAGGCTTTATCCTGGAGAAATTTTTTCTTCGCCCTCTGATAGGAGAAGCGCTCATTGAGGTCATCATGCTGACCTTGGGACTGGCGCTCATGTTCAGAGGATTGCTGCTGTTTATCTTTGGAGGTGATACAGTCAGCTATGTGAGTTTCCTCCCGGAAGGCCTGGCATTGCACTGGAGGGGTGTCCAGATTCCTTCTGCCTATGTCGCCGCATTCATAGTGGGGATCATTTTTCTTCTCCTTTTCGGTCTCTTTTTCAAGTATTCATCCCAAGGGATCTATATGAGATCCGTGGCAGACAACCAGACGGCTGCCCTTTCCCTTGGCGTGCATGTAAGAAGGGTTTTTGCCCTTTCCTGGGCCATTGCGTGTCTCGTCTGCGCCATGAGCGGCATTGTTCTCGGGGTCATAAATGGAGTCAATGTTTATGATTTGAGCGGAATAGGTCTCAAAGTGTTCCCGGTGGTCATATTGGGCGGACTTGATAGTATCGGAGGAGCCATCCTGGGCGGCATCATTATCGGTCTGCTCGAGACTTTTACCGGAGGGTACGTCTCAACCTCCCTGAAAGACGTGATCCCCTACGTTGCTCTGATCATCATCCTGATGATCAAACCTTACGGTCTCTTCGGATTGGAGGAAATTGAAAGGGTCTAATGAAATGGAAGTCCTGAGTGATGGCAAGAGTTGTTCCTCAAAGGATCATCAGGAGACCCGTGACGGCAGACAAACTTGATCCCAAGGCGAATAAATGAACAAGAATGTGGAGGAACATGAGAAAGTTTCAACTTCATCCCTGCGGCAATTTTAGAGAGTCATACCGGGAAGAATTAGCCATCTTTTCCACGGACTTCGGCCGGCTCTGGATGTGCATCGGTCTTGTGCTTCTTTTCGGCGTCGTCCCATTCGTCAGCAGAACCTATCTCCTTTACGTGCTCAACACCATCGGGATATATGCCATCGCCGCAGTAGGACTGAATCTGCTCACCGGGTATACCGGGCAGATCTCCCTGGGACACGGCGCTTTTTTCGGCGTGGGCGCTTACAGCGCAGCCATCCTCGCCACCAGAGCAGGCTTCCCTTTCTGGCTTTCGGCACCGGCAGCAGGGATCATTACTGCGGGAGTGGGCATGATTTTCGGCCTCCCTTCGGTTCGCCTCAAACATCTCTACCTCTGCATCGCTACCCTGGCAGGGCAATTCATCATTGACTATGTACTGGTACAATGGGAGGGCCTGACCGGGGGAGCCCAAGGAGTCATTGTCCCGACCGCGAACCTGTTCGGATTGGATCTTGGCAGTGACCGAACTTTTTACTTCATTATTTTCGCCTCCTTTGCCGTGATGACGTGGATAGCCGTCAACCTGATCCGCACGAGGGTGGGCCGTGCGTTCATAGCCATCCGCGACAACGACCGGGCCGCTGCGGGAATGGGAATTCCCGTCTTTCCGTATAAACTTCTCTCCTTTGCCATAAGTTCCTTTTATGCAGGTTTTGCCGGCGCTCTGTTTGCATACTACACCATGAGCATCACCCCCGAACCGTTCAATCTGGCCTTATCCATCGAATTCATTGCCATCATTATCATCGGAGGTCTGGGAAGCATACCCGGTTCCGTGTTCGGGACCATCTTTGTTCTCGGCCTGAACGAGCTGTTGGCTAATTTTACCCAATATTTGATGAACATGGGGACCTCCGCCAATATTGCCATAACGATTGCTCCGTTGCGCGAGTTCGTTTTTGGCCTGGCCATCGTGCTGTTCATTATTTTTGAACCGAAAGGTTTGGCGGAAGTCTGGCGGATCGTGCGGTCAAGTTTCAGACTCTGGCCGTTTTCTTACTGATCAAAGTCAGGCCCGGACGCAAGTGGCCGGCAAGAATCCATAGCCCCAGGAGCAAACAAGAGAGTCCGTGACATGAAAAATAGCGTAAAACTATTGATCAACAATATGAGCGTGGTCTACTCCGACGTCATACAGGTACTGAAAGGAGTATCCCTCAGCATCGGCGAGGGACAGATCGTCTCCCTCCTGGGAAGCAACGGCGCTGGAAAAACCACTGCCCTCAAGGCGATTTCGGGTCTCCTCAAACCTGAAAACGGGAAAGTGACCGAGGGCTCCATCGAATATGACGGCAGTCCTATCCAAAACTCGTCACCGGAGGAAATCACTCGAAAAGGGATTATTCAGGTCCTTGAAGGACGCCAGGAGTTCAAGTATCTCACCATAGAGGAAAATCTCAGGGTAGGCACGGCAAGCCGGTGGGGGAAACCTTTTCTGAAAGATCTCCGGATGGTGTATGATTATTTTCCCGCATTGGTGGCCAGGAAAAAGTCTATGGCAGGGTACTGCAGCGGGGGTGAACTGCAGATGCTCGTGATCGGGAGAGCTTTGATGGCGCATCCGGCTCTTTTGCTCTTGGATGAACCTTCGTTGGGTCTTGCACCTCTGCTGGTCCAGGAAATATTTCGGATCATTAAGAGGATAAACGAAGAACAGGCCACCACTCTAATGGTGGTGGAACAAAACGCGAATATGGCTCTCCAAATCGCCCATTACGGTTATGTCATGGAGAATGGAAAGATTGTTATGGAGAACTCGGCTGAAAATCTGAGGGAAAATCCGGATGTGAAGGAATTCTATTTGGGTACCGGTACCTCCGGCACTCTCAAGTCATACAAGGACGTCAAATCTTACAAACGCCGCAAGCGGTGGCTGTAACGATTCGGGAACAGCAATAAAGCGGGGGCCCCTCAAACCAAGGGGCCCCCGCTTTTCTCTTGCGAGAGGGAGTCGTTCCCGGACTGACTCCCCCTTATCCGATTCCTACTTGCAATTGTGAATTGCCTTTTTGAGGAAATCCACATACTCCTGCCCTGGAAGGCCCTTTGCGTCGGCGTTCTTGACATAATCGGAAAGAACCGGCTGCACTGCCTTTTCCCAGCGGGCACTCTCCGCAGCCGACAGCGGTATGATTTTGTTGCCCAGACTGAGCGTGAATTTTCTTCCTTCGGCGTCGCTGGAATCCCAGGCAGCGCCGGTCTTTGGTATCCACTCCCTGCTGACTTCCATGAACACCTTCTGGACGCTCTTGGGCAGTGCATTCCATTTATTTAAATTCATGGCAACAAAAAAACCGGTGGAGTAAGCAATTGAATAGCACTCGGTAGTGTATTTGATGACCTCCGCCTGTTTCCATCCCTTCAGCGTCTCCATCGGCGCGAAGGTGCCGTCAACGACCCCTTTTTGCAGGGCCTCATAAGCACCGCCCATGCCCATGGCAACGGGGACCGCTCCCAGAGCCTGCGCGACTTTTGCGCTATTCCCGGTTGCGCGGATCTTCAGTCCCTTTATGTCTTTGAGTGTATATACCGGTTTCTTGGTATGGAGCAATCCCGGACCATGGCCGAAGAGGTAGAGCACTTTCACATCTGAGAGTTCTTTCGGCTTGAATTTGTCGTAAAATTCATTGATGACACGGGTTGCGCATCTTCCGTTAGGATATCCTAATGGAAGGTCAAAGGCCGCCATCGCCGGGAAGCGTCCGCGGCTGTAAGCAAGGACGGACATACCTATGTCTGTGATACCGTTTACAATGCCATCATAAATTTTGGGGCCCTTGAGTAATGAACCACCTGGATAGTAGGTGATTTTCACCTTGCCGTCTGTACGCTTCTCTATCTCCTTTGCCCAGGATTCTCCTAATTTGGCTTGGATATGACTGGGAGGAAAGAAGTTACTATAGCTTAATTCAATCGTTTTTGCCGCAGCACTGGTTCCGTTGGCAAGAACGAATGCTGCCAAGATCGCTATTACGAAAAATATCCAGGCAATATTTCTCAGTTTCATGAACGTTCTCCTTTCTTGGCATGTATTTTAGCTGAAAAGTCAACAAAAACCCTAAGCGACTGTCATACCTGCTGCACCCCCCCTTTCTCATCTATCTATTGTAGTTTGTCCTCATCGCTCCGGCATTGTGCTGAAGAACTGTTACGGATATTTACTGACCATTTTTCTTATATCATACCTACATACAAACTCCTTTTTCTGTCAAGGACAAAACATCCTTTGTTGTGTATCCTCCCGGGAGGATGACAGGCCTAAATATATGGACAATAGGGCTCCTGCCGCAGACCGCGGGTACGGCGATTCCTCGCAAGTACCTTGGGCGAAAGGCCCCTTGCTTTTCCTTGACTACCTCATTCTCATCCGATATATTCGCGCTGTGAGTAAGCCGTTGCACAGTTTCGCACCTCCTGTCGTCCAATTGAGCAGGACGATAAGGGGCCTCCGACAAGCCTCCTTATGACCCAATGGGATGGAACATGAAATTCCTTGATGCATTAGCAAGGAAACTGGCAAAGTGGATGTATTGGTTAGCCGGACTGGCCATTGTGCTCATGATGCTTCTCACCTGCGCAGACATTTTACTGCGGCTCTGCGTAACCATTTTCCATGATTTCGGTTGGAAATTTCTCGCGCCTTTCCGCCCGATACCCGGTACCTACGAACTGGTTTGCTATCTGAGCGCTGTCGCGGCCTCTTTCGCAATGGCGCACACCTCTGTCGAGAACGGACATGTAGCTGTCAGTCTCGTGGTTCGTCTTTTTCCACAAAGAGTCCAAGGATTTATCGCTTCCTTTACCAACCTGCTTGGGATCTATTTTTTTTGTATGATTTCATGGAGGTCTATCCTGTATGCAGAAGATTTGAAGAGAAGCGGAGAGGTCTCCCTCACCCTCCAACTGCCTTATTATCCCTTTGTGTACGGCGTCAGTTTTGCTGCGGCAGTGGTATGCCTCGTATTGATAGTGGATTTCTTCAAGAGCATCAATAAGGCGATGGGCAGATGAGCTTAACAACAATAGCGATCATAGGGCTGACCATACTTGTGATAATGCTTTTTTCCAATATGCCCGTGGGCTTTGTCATGGGAGTCCTGGGTGTTCTGGGGTTCAGTTATGTCGTGAACATGCATGCAGCCCTCAGTCTTCTAGCCAGGGACGTCTTCGAGATGTTCTCTTCTCATGGCCTTACCGTTATTCCCCTGTTTGTTTTTATGGGCCAGATTGCCTTCCATTGCGGAATCAGCCGGCGCCTATATGATTCTGCGTATGTCCTCATGGGTCATCGACGAGGGGGACTGGCCATGGCAACCGTGGGTGCGTGCGCCGGCTTTTCGGCCATTTCAGGCTCCACCAATGCAACGGCGGCCACTATGGCAACCGTAACGATACCGGAGATGAAGCGTTACAACTATGATATGAGCCTCGCAACGGGGACCGTGGCTGCCGCCGGGAGCCTCGGTATTCTCATTCCCCCGAGCGTAATCTTTATTGTCTATGGGATCTTGACGCAGCAGTCCATCGGAAAGCTCTTCGCTGCCGGGATTCTCCCCGGGATTCTTCTTTCTATCCTGTTTCTACTGACCATCTATCTGCGCGTATTGAAAAATCCCGACCTGGCGCCGCCAGGGCCCAAGACCAGTTTCAGGGAAAAGATACGGTCTTTCCTGGGTGTTTTTGAAACGCTCTTGATATTCGGACTGGTTATGGGAGGCATATTCTTCGGTATTTTCACACCCACTGAAGCGGCAGCAGCAGGGGCATTCCTGACACTCTCATTGGCTGTCGTCAGGAGACAAATTTCATGGCAGGGATTCTTAAAGTCGCTTGCCGATACCACACGCATCAGTTGCATGGTGATGGTGATCGTGACCGGAGCCGTGATATTCGGCCACTTCATGGCGGTGACCAGGCTGCCGTACAATCTGGCTCAATGGGTGAGCACCCTTCCGTTGCCCAGTTCAGCCATCATGGGGATTATCATCCTGGTGTACCTTTTGGGTGGCTGTTTCATGGATGCGCTCGCCATGATCATGCTCACCATCCCCATCTTTTATCCCGTTGCAGTGGCCCTGGGCTTTGATCCTATCTGGTTTGGCGTGGTGATAGTTCTCATTACCGAGATGGGTGTTATTACCCCACCTGTCGGGGTGAACGTTTACGTCGTTTACGGTGTGATCGAAGATGTCCCTCTTGAGACAATATTTAGGGGGGTTTTTCCCATGCTGTTGGCCCTGCTGGTCTGCAATTTGATCCTTCTGGTTTTCCCGCAAATAGCCCTTTTCCTGCCGAGCCTTATGCATTAGGGTCTCCCGTGGCGCTGTGCTTCTGCCGGATTGTCCTGAAGGAGTGGTGATATGGGTCAATGTGAACTGCATCCGAAATTTCCCTCAACCTGCAGGGACACTCCGATCCCGAGAAGAGTTCTCGCGGACACCTGAAAAACGCGTGTCCTCAACCTCGTCCGGAGAACCGGGGCTTTCAATGGTCGATAACAAATGAATCTCCAAGGAACTTCGCGGAAAGATACTCTATCGAGCAGGGATTTCTACAGGATGATCAGGCCCGAAGAGTATGACGAATTGGGGATCGATCCATCGGACATCCCTCTCGGCACCTTTCCGGCCCTGCAGCACCCGTCTCAGCTGCCGAGCACCTACGGGGGAAATGCTTACGGATTCGGGGTCTTCGAGAGTCATGGCCGATTGAATCAGAGCGATATCAAATTCATACAATCCATATCTTTCGACAATCCTGACGAAGTCAGGGAACACCATAGGGACTTGAACGAGCTCTACCGGAAAACCGGCATCCTGATCCGGATCTCGTCAAGAGGCAGGCCTTACTACCTCATCCCCATACATCTGGTGTCCAGTTCCTTGTCCCATATCCAATCAAAGCTGAATGAAATTGCGAAAATCATAACATTCCACAAAAAGAAATACCTCAAGGAACAGTACGACATCGGTTTGGTCGCGCAGCAGGACGATTTCGTGGTGAGAGAGCTTTCTCTTCGGTTCAAGGAGCACCGTTTTTTTGTTCTCAATTCTCTCAAGAGCCTCACCGATCTCGAGCAACCGCTTGATCTTGTCATACTGACCCAGGACATCCTTGCTTTTCTCGTCGCGGAAATAGGGGCTCCCCATCCGAAAAAGGGGCTCAGCAGGCGTCGTTTGAATCAGTATGCCCTCCATATACTCTGGAAGATCTATAACCTCCTGGCGCCGGAAGGAGAACTGTTTATCATCGCCCCCAGGTACAGCCCCAAAATAAACAGAACCTCGAAGGTCATTTTCAAGAGTGCCCTTGAAAGGAAGAATTTTGCGCTCTTCACCCACCTGTTCAAGACGAAAAAAAGATATCCTGCCGTACGATCTTCAATGCAAGTAAACCTTTTCGATTTCCAAAAATACCTGAGCGGGGTCTCTGTGCCGCCTGAGGTAATCAGCAAACTCCTGGGTGGAAGAGATCTTGGTACCATGTCCATTGATGAGATTCAGCACCTCCCTCACCTGAATATCAGCCTCGCGGAACCCCGCTTTTTCCGTGATCAGGAAAAGACCTGGTCTCAGCTTCTTTCCCGATTCTTCGATAAGATATTCCTGAAACCCCTGATACCGCCGGCGGTCATAAAAGAATGGCAGGAACGTTTCACCTGCGTCGATTATACTCCCCACTACATGCTTATTTACCTCGGGCAAAAGAAAGCTTATCCGGCCTCCGTGGACAAAATTCGAGAAGATGTGTTCAACTCAAGCCTCGCCGGGTGCCAGCTCCCATTCCTGGCGGAATACCGCGACACCTTTGGATACGTAATCAGGACCCTCCAGGTGGTGAATGATCTCAAAACCGGATACGGCGAAGCGTTTCCCCATATTCTCCGCGACCGCCTTATCCAACCCCTTGAAAACAAGAGAAGGCGCTTCGTTGCCCTCAATCACGTCATGAAGCTGGCGAGCAGGATCTCCCGCCTGCAAGAGATCGAAGACTCCCTGAATCCCGACGGATTGGAAGGTCCTCGCACGAGAGTACTCACGAACCTTGCGGTGTTTCCATTTTTTGGGTTCTCCGAGCATGATATCAGGGAAATCATTCTCATTGTCGCAGGCCATAGCATCATGGGCAGGATCATTGCCGGGAAATTGCATGAGCGCAACCTGAAATCTCTTTCAGATCTGGCCCGCCGGTATGACCGGCAGCAGGCACTCAACCTCCTCCGTTATTGCAGACTGATGACCGTCGCAGAAGCCGTTGCAGCCAAGGGTGCGCCCATAACCACGGAAAAACTTACCGAACTTTTCGATATCTATGAAACCACCTTCCGTGTGGTGACGAACAGGGATCTCGACTGGGACGTCCTGATGGACGAAAAAATGAACTCCGCCGGGGGCATCCGCGACCTTTTGATCCAGAGAATTCTGATGATGACAAATCATTTTGGATTCCTGCATAACTGGCCGGAACTGCTTGAAAAAGGAAAAATGGAAAAGGAGGCCCTTGCGGACTACGATGCAAAAAAACTGGCGAGGATAGAAGACGTGATCGGCCTGGTCGGCGCAGTCGACTATTTCGAGGACGCCTTTTTTCATTCGGATCCCCTCCAGCTTCCTGCGTTCTGCAGGAAATTCCTTGACGTGGAATATCATGGGACATCGCGTCTCTTTGAGAAAATGGAATCCCGGACTGTCTTCATTCTCCTCTGGATCACGGTAAACGTGATACGTGGTGAGGTGATCAACTTCAATCCTGTCCTGGCGGATGTGGAAGAGGGATTTCTGGATGCGCGATTGCGGGAGCTGGAACATGAAGCACGGAACATCAACACCCAGTATCTGGATCTACCCGCTCTGGAACAACTGAGCAGCCAGTTGTATCACCATGGCTCGGCGTTCATCGTGGGCACCGGGTTCCAGTTGCGGACGAACCGTACGACAGGGGCCCTCGACGTCGGGTATGTTGATCTGGAGAGGAATATCCGCCGCCTGGAATCCCTGACGCGGGAACTGGAAGGAAAAGCCTCCTCGGAAATTTCTCCGACCGCTCTTGCGAACCTGGAAACGCTCTTTTCCCATCTCGAGAGTTTCTATCAGAGCCACCTGAGACTTCTTGAACAGTTGGGGGCTGATTCCAGGTTGCCGGCAAGACAGAAAAAATGGTACCGGGATGTCTGCAGGATCCGGGAGGAATTGCTGATCGACTTTCGGGGAGTGCTCTTTGGTCCGGAGAGGTTTTTCACAGACATCAGTCGTTTCTTTTCACATGCACCTGCTCTCACCGGTTTTCTGCTCCCGGAGCTTACGGCCCTT
>CAZEGG010000017.1:0-22142 GCA_964511755.1 uncultured Desulfobacteraceae bacterium
GGCATGATTCATTTGTCAAAAGTGGCAACCTGAAGTCTGGAACCATGAGTATCTTGTGAAAGGAGGTTGCCCCTATGGCTAATGGAACTGTGAAGTGGTTTGATGACCGCAAAGGTTACGGCTTCATTGAGCAGGAAGACGGCCCTGATGTCTTCGTTCATCATACCGGAATCAATGGGAGCGGTTTTAAGTCTCTCAGAGAAGGCGAATCAGTGACGTTCGACGTAGAGGAAGGCAGGAAAGGCCCCTCTGCTGTGAATGTTACCGTCGTCTAGGAGCTTCCCATTCAGCAACGGGCATTTCCGCCACCAGTGGCGGGGTGCCCGTTTTTTATTGCTCATTGCAGGACTAGTCCTCGTGGCCTACCCGGTGAATCTTGATCATATTTGTGGATCCCGTCTTGAGTGCGAGACCGGTGACCACAATGATGAGGTCTTCCTGTTTGAGAAGCTTCTTCTTGAGCAGGATATCCTCACCTGCCTGGATAATCTGCTTTGCATCGCTCATGGGTGGGATCAGGAACGGCACGATGCCCCAGACGAGCGACAGCCTCTTGAAAACCTCGACCGAAGGGGAAAAGGAAAACACCGGCTTCGCCGGCCTCTGTCTGGAGATCAGCTTTGACGTCCTGCCCGAAACGGAAAACGCGAGGATGGCCTTCGCATTCAGCTCATGAAGGATGTTCGTTGCGGACTGGGCCACTGCATGGGTAATCAGGTCCTTCGGGTCCCGTTCAAATTGCAGGTTGTAGTGCATGAACGGGGAGCCCTCCGCCTCGGTCGCGATCTTGGACATCATCCTGACCGTCCTGACGGGGTATTTTCCCACGGCGGTTTCGCCGGATAACATGACCGCATCAGTGCCGTCGATGATGGCGTTTGCCACATCGGACGCCTCCGCTCTGGTGGGAACCGGACGAGCGATCATGGTCTCGAGCATCTGTGTTGCGGTGATCACCGGCTTATTCACTGCTATTGCTCTCCGTATGATCCGCTTCTGGATCGTCGGAACCTCCTCAGGCCTCATTTCAACGCCTAGGTCTCCCCGCGCGATCATGACTCCATCTGCCACATCCAGGATCGCATCCAGGTTTGAAACGGCTTCCGGTTTCTCAATCTTTGCGATGACGGGAATACGAACTGCCTCGTCTTTCAGGATGGACTTCACCCGTTTGAGGTCATTCGCTCTCCGCACAAAAGAGAGGGCGATGTAGTCCACCCCTGCCCTGATGCCGAACTCCAGGTCCATCCTGTCTTTCTCGGTCAGGGAAGGGACGGAAACAGGGATGCCCGGAAGATTAATTCCCTTATGCTCATTGAGGATCCCGCCCTGTACGACCTTGCACTTCACGGTATCCCTTGTTGTCGAAAGGACCCGCAACTCGATAAGCCCGTCATCGAGAAGGACTGTGTCTCCTGCCCCCACATCCTTCGGGAGCTTCTTATAGCCCGTGGAGAACAGCTCCGCCGTTCCACCGGGAATATCCTTTGTGGTTATCCGGACGATCGCGTTCTTCTTGAGTAATACCGGCTCGCCCTTTTCCAGCGTCCCTGTTCTGATTTTCGGACCCTGGAGGTCCATGAGAATCGCTACGGGTTTATCCATCTCTTTCGAAAGGGAGCGGATATGTTGAATCACCTTTTCATGTTTCGCATATTCCCCGTGGGAAAAATTGAGCCTTGCCACATTCATCCCGGCGGAGATCATCTTTCGCAAAACAGCCCTGCTGCTCGAAGACGGCCCTATTGTGGCCACTATCTTGGTCTTGTTCGACATATGCCTTTCCCCTCTGGATCGTCACTCGGATTCTCGACGATCCTTCGGCCCGTCCCTTCCTTCCGGTGCCGTGAACACGCATGGGAAGAAGAGAAAAGATGTCTTGACGATACCCGGGTATCCGTTTACAAATGGGAGAAAACCTGCATGCTTCCTGGTGCGGAAAAGCAAAAAATCCCCCCTTGAAGCGACACGGCCTTGTCCGTTCATACGAAGAATGAAAGGGAAATGCAACCGAAAATCTCCGTAGACTGCGCTCAGAGAGAGAAAGGAAAGGCCTTCATACGACGGTCAACCGGGAGGCCCCTCCGACCGGAGGCGGCTGAGGCACTTCTCTGATGACAGCACAACCAACCATACATGATGTCCGACAGGCAGCTGAACGGATCAATCCATGGGTGCATCACACCCCGGTACTGACCAGCGCCACCTTGAATAACATGTGCGATGCGGAAATCTTCTTCAAGTGTGAAAATTTCCAAAAGGCCGGCGCTTTCAAGATCCGAGGAGCTGCCAATGCCGTCTTTTCTCTCGGAGAAAAAGAGGCGCGAAGAGGTGTGGCAGCGCATTCTTCAGGAAACCATGCGGCCGCCCTTGCCCTTGCCGCCGGGTGGCGGGGAATCAAGGCCTACGTGGTGATGCCGGAAAATGCATCCCGGGTGAAAAAGGAGGCTGTTGCCGGTTACGGTGCGAATATCACTTTCTGCGAGCCGACTCAAGCAGCGCGGGAGGAGGCCCTTGCCCAGGTCATTGATCGCACCGGGGCACGTGCTATTCACCCCTACAACGACTACCGTGTTATTTCGGGGCAGGGCACCGCAGCACTGGAGCTCTGTGAAAAAATCCCGGATCTGGACCTTGTGATCGCTCCGGTGGGCGGCGGCGGCCTCCTGAGCGGGAGTGCCATTGCCGTTTCCGGCGCCACATCAGGGACCCTGGTTTTCGGAGCGGAGCCGGAAAGGGCAGACGACGCCTACCGATCTCTCAGAGCAGGAAGGATTGTCCCTTCGGAAGACCCTGATACCATTGCGGACGGGCTCCTTACTTCCCTGGGAAATCTTACGTTTCCCATCATACAGGAATCGGTAAAAGATATCCTGCGGGTGAGTGAAAAAGCTATCATAAAGGCAATGCATCTGATCTGGGAAAGGATGAAGATTATTGTCGAACCGTCCTCCGCTGTACCGCTGGGGGCCTTGCTGGCAAATCGTCCGGTGCTGCCCGGCTGGAAAATCGGAATCATTCTTTCCGGCGGAAACGTAAACCTTTCGGCTCTGCCATGGGATGAAAAAAGGATTATTCAAGCGTGAACCCTTCTTCACCGGATATTACTCAGAAAACAAGCCAGTTCAGGCTGGTCAAGTTCTTTGCTTACGCGAGCTTTGTTATCCTGATCCTGTTCACCTTTCCCTTTTCCATGATCGTCGCGCAGAACGCAAAAAAAATCCTCACGAAGAGCTATGAGAATTACGCGTTCCTCCTGGGAGAAAATCTCAATCACCAGGTCTTTCAGAATTTCGTCCTTCCCGTGAGCAGCCAGTACGGCCAGATCCGGCTGAGAGACAAGACACAGTATGAGCTGATGGACCGGATTGTGAAGAATACCATTCACAGCTTTAAGATCGATCTCGTCAACATATACGATATTGACAAGGGTGTCGTCGCGTACAGCACCGACCCAAAGCTGGTCGGAAAAAAGGCCGAAAAAACACCAGGCTATTATAAGGCGGTCAAGGGAGAGCACTCGTCAGGCCTCTTGGCCGCTGGAAAAGATCTATGGGGCCTGGGACTGGAAATCGGCGGGCGCAGGAAACTCAGGACATACATCCCCTTCCGAGGAGAGGTATTCTATTCGGAGAAACCTACCCTTATCCTCGGGGTATTCGAACTCATACAAGACTTGACCCAGGAATATGGGTCCATTGCACGCTTCCAGTATACTATTTTCGCCCTTTCAGCCGGTATTATGGCACTCATTTTCATAGCTCTGCTGTTCATCGTGCACAAGGCGGAGAAGATAATAGATGAACGGGCGCAGGAACAGAGGGAATTGGAGGCGCAGCTGAACCAGGCGGAACGTCTCGCCGCGCTGGGGCAGATGGTAGCCGGAGTCTCCCATGAAATACGAAACCCTCTGGGAATTATTCAAAGCACGGCGGAATTGCTCGGCCAAATGCCGGATGCCGATGAGAGCCAGAAAAAACTCTCCACAGTAATCACTGAGGAATCCAGCAGATTGAACAACATAGTGACCGAATTTCTTGATTTCGCGCGGCCCCAGGAACCGGCGCTGCGCGAGTGCCTGCTCGAAGAGGTTGTCGCCAAGAATATTTCCTTTCTCGAGCCTGAGTTGCAGAAAAGGCATATCACGGTCTCCCACAATATCAGGGGCAGGTCCTTCAAGATACAGGCTGACCCGGAGATGCTTTATCGCGCATTCCTCAACATCTTTGTCAATGCCATTCAATCCATGGACGGCGAAGGCGTTCTTCGGGTAAAGATCGGCGAGGAAAGGGCCCACTTCTTCGTGGAGATAGAAGATACGGGTTCCGGGATTCCTCCGGAGCAGTTGAACACTGTTTTCAACCCCTTCTTCACCACAAGGGACAAGGGGAGCGGTTTGGGCCTCTCCATCGTGAAAAAAATTATCGAAGGACACGGCGGTGAGATTACCGTCAAAAGCAGGGAAGGTGTGGGCACCACAGTCATGATCAAACTGCCCAGATATTCGTGATTGAAGGATGAGAAACCATGGAAACAATTTTGATTGTGGATGATGAAAAAAATTACCTGGTCGTGCTCGAGGCAGTGCTGAGCTCGGAGGGGTACGAGATCATGACGGTTAATAATGCCCGGGACGCGCTGCAGTGTATTCGGAATGCGGACCTTGACCTCGTCATAACCGACGTCAAAATGCCCGGCATGAGCGGGATGGAACTGCTCTCGGAATGTGGAAAAATAAAGCCCGACCTACCCGTAATAATTATGACGGCCTACGGCACCATAGAAATGGCGGTTGAGGCCATGAAGCAGAATGCCTACGATTATATCACCAAGCCTTTTCAGAACGAGCAGCTCAAACTGACCATCAGAAAAGCTCTGGAAAAATACCGCCTTGTCAAAGAAAATCGAAGGCTCAGCGAGGCCCTCTCGGATCGTTTCAGGTATGGGAACATCATCGGAAAAAGCAAACCCATGCTCAAAATCTACGATATGATCAAGAAAGTTGCTCAATCGAAGGCCTCGGTTCTCATCACAGGATCTTCGGGAACCGGAAAGGAACTTATCGCCAAGGCAATTCATTACGAGAGTGAAAGAAAAAATGGACCATTTGTTTCAATAAACTGCGGGGCACTCACGGAAACACTCCTTGAAAGTGAGCTCTTCGGACATGAAAGAGGCGCCTTTACCGGAGCCGTCTCCATGAAAAAGGGTCGGTTTGAACTGGCAGATGCCGGCACTCTTTTCCTGGACGAAGTGGGAGACATGCCCCCGTCCCTCCAGGTGAAACTGCTTCGCGTTCTCCAGGAGATGGTATTCGAGCGAGTCGGCGGTACCAAGAGCATAAAGGTGGATGTCAGAGTTCTTTCCGCCTCCAACCGCAACATCAAGGATGACGTAAAAGAAGGCATTTTCCGCGAAGACCTCTTCTATCGCTTGAACGTCATCCAGATAGATGTGCCGGCATTGCGTCAAAGAGTTGACGATATTCCACTGCTTGTGAAGCACTTCATCAGTAAATATGCAACAGGTGATAGGTCCGCAGAAACGACATTGGATGCCGAAACCTGGAAACTGCTCTACCGGTATCCCTGGCCGGGCAATGTCAGAGAACTCGAAAATGTTATTGAGCGAGCCCTGGTCCTCAGTTCGGGAGGCGTCATCACTCCACAGGACCTGCCTGAGGAATTGTCTGAAGAAAAGGAAGAGGAAATTGACCTGGACAAAATCGTTCCTTTGAATGTGTCTCTGCCCGAGGCCCTCGAAAAGGTGGAAGAAAAACTAATCAGGAGGGCCTTCAGGTATTCCGACAATGTCCAGTCTCGTGCCGCCGAAATGCTGGGTCTGAGCAGGCGAATGATGCATTATAAGATGAAAAAGTATGGCATTATTGACTGAGGTTGAATTTCTGTAACAACTATTTCCAATTTAATATCAATATGTTATATGGGAAAATGCTTATCGCCCTGGATTCCGGTTACAAATCTGTAACAAAGAGCCTTTTGGCGCTCGGGACAAAGCAAACACATTTATAAGCTTTTTATAAGCCATTTCGAATAGTTACAGCATACAAGCTGCACTTTCATGGATTTGGCAAGCATTTTGCAGAGTAAGAGAATCAAAAGTGATTTACTCTTTTCTCCTAAACAAATCAGCCGCTCTTAGAGCGGCTGATTTGTTTAATATCCCAGCCGCCTCAACGCCCGGGTATCCCTGCTCCAGTTCTTGTCCACCTTGACGGTAAGCTTCAGGTAGACCTGTACTCCGAAACGCCTCTCCAGGTCCGCTCGCGCTGCAGTCCCGATTTTTTTTACCATATCTCCATGGCGCCCCACAAGAATGCCTTTCTGTGACTGCGTCTCCACATGAACAGAGGCATAGATCCTGAGAAGGTTCCTTTCTGCAATTTCTTCCGTTCTTTCAATCGTAACAGCTGAAGAATACGGCAGTTCATGCCGGACAAAAAGATAGATCTTTTCCCTGATAATCTCCGACATCAGGAAAGTATCCGGCTGGTCGGTTCTCATGTCAGGCGGAAAGAACGGAGGGCCCGGCTTGAGTTTCCGCCTGAGCGCCTCCAGCAATTCAGGCATCCCTTCTCCCTTCAAGGCTGAGACGGGGATGATGGCCTCGAATAGCCCTTCATCACTGAATCTTCTCATTACGGGAAGAATTGCAGACCTGCTGCCCCTGTCGATCTTATTGATGACCAGAAAAACCGGCTTTCCGGTCTGCCTCACCGCTCCGACGAGACCGGGGATTTCAGGATCCTCAGGATGATGCAGGTCCACCATCAAAAGCAGGATGTCCACCTCTTGAAACGCGGAACGCGCAGAATCCACCATGCTCTTATGAAGAAGAGTCCGTGTCCGGTGGATTCCGGGGGTATCCATAAAAACCATCTGGATTCCGTCTCCATGATGGATCCCCAGGATCCTGTTCCGGGTTGTCTGGGGCTTCGGGGAAACGATGGCTATCTTGGTCCCTGTGATCCGGTTCAGGAGTGTGGACTTTCCCACATTGGGAGGCCCCAGGATTGCGACGAACCCGCTCAGGAATGTCATTTTTCGAGAACCTCTATCTTTCCCGGCGGAAGCCGGTTGTCCCCTTCAACTGCCAGGACTTCCGCACCGGTCACAAGGGATATCCGCTTCATTCCTTCATTCCTGTAACCTCGCAGGAGAGAGACGTCCCTGTTCTGGACTCGCACCGTGAATCTTTCCATGCGGCCGTAGGAAGGGAGCTGCGGCTCAATGATTTTCTGGTAAATTCTGCAGCGTACAAGGAACCCAAATGCAGCATGCCACGGTCCCGCCAGAATCCGGCCCCGCAACAGGAGTTCCGGCGAAGACATAAGGCCGATTCTTATCACAGGAATTCCTGCATTTTCGAGCATTCCGCAGCTTTCGGCGCAGATTTCCACGGCCTCCGAGAGCGCCAGCGGCGCATAATCCCCATGTTCATACATCCGAGCAAGACCTGTATCCTTTATTACCAGGGCAGGATAGATTCTTGCCATATCCGGCTCGAGTTCGACGACCTTCTTCACCGTGGACAGGAAAACTTTTCGGGAATCCCCGGGAAGTCCCGGCATCAGCTGCACTCCCGCCCGAAATCCATAACGCTTCAGGAGACCGACCGCGTTCTCCGAATCGACGGCACTGTGACCTCTTCCGGACAGCGCAAGCACGTGATCGTCCATTGACTGGACTCCCAGTTCCACAGTCCTGACTCCGGCGCGTTTCATCAGGTCCAGTTTCCTGGGGTCCAGGGAATCCGGACGCGTGGAGACCCTGACGCCTGCGAATAATCCTTTTTCCAGGAACGGGGCGACGGCTCCGAGCAGTTCGTTCATCGCCCCGAGATTCAGATTTGTAAACGTTCCACCGTAGAAAGCTACTTCTGCATGCAGGGGATCATATTTCCGCGAACGGATTGCGGTCTCGATAATCCGGGTGACACAAGCGGAATTCGGAAGCCCCGTCTTTATGGAGGTGATCTTCTCCTGTTCACAAAAGACACACCGGTGAGGACATCCCTGGTTCGGGACAAAGATGGGGACTATGAAGGGACTTCTTCGGCTTCCAGACACAAGAGGGCCTCCCTCGCTGCCTGCTGTTCGGCTTCTTTCTTGCTCCTGCCCTCACCACTGGCGAGCGCAGTTCCATTATAGACTATTTCCACAACAAAGCGTTTGTCGTGCGGAGGGCCTTTTTCATCCAAAAGCCGATATCTGGGCATGGTTTTGTTCAATTTCTGCGTGAGTTCCTGGAGCCGGCTCTTGAAGTCATGGGCCATTTCCGGGTGATCGATACGGTCCAGGGACCTGGAAAAGACGTCTTGGACAACTTTGAATGCGCGGTCATACCCCGCGTCCAGGTAAATGGCACCCAGGAGAGCCTCCATCGTATTAGCCAGGATGGATGGCTTCCTTCTCCCCTTTGTCTGCTCTTCTCCCTTTCCCAGGAGGACATGGTCCCCCAGTTTCAGTTTGGAGGCTACAAAACAAAGTCCCTGTTCATCCACGATCATGGACCGAAATCTGGAAAGGACCCCTTCCTTGACTTCAGGGAAACGATCCATCAAGAGATGGCTAATTGCGAGATCAAGCACGGCGTCTCCAAGAAATTCGAGCCGTTCATTATCCTTGAGTTCTTCGTCGGCCTTTTCGTTCACGTACGATGCGTGCTGAAAGGCCTGCTGCAGCAGGACAGTATCTCTGAACCGGTAACCAAGCCGATCTTCGAGTCCGTGAAAATCGAGTCTGTCCGAGGGGTCTTTCATGATTCACTCCTCTGTCTATTTCCTTTTCTTCCCG
Source organism: uncultured Desulfobacteraceae bacterium (assembly GCA_964511755.1). Taxonomy (GTDB): domain Bacteria; phylum Desulfobacterota; class DSM-4660; order Desulfatiglandales; family Desulfatiglandaceae; genus B46-G9. Next base: position 8,816 of record CAZEGG010000017.1, read on the forward strand.
GCAAGCTTACCTGAATTGAGACAAATTTTCAACCTTTTGGGGCCCTTGAATCGTATGCCATTTCCTTCTGAAACCACTTAAGATGGTACATTTATTGCTGGTTCAAGAAACTGCTCTCGGTTAGTCAATAGCAACAGAGTGTTTCGTGCCGTTCCCATGACGAAGCCAGGAGTGAGAATCCGGAATAAGCGAAGCAACTTCTCGAGTCTTCCGGCTCCCGTGGGTCCGCATTTTTACTTTTTTGTTGACTTTACTGCCGATTTCGGCTAAATAAAAAGTTTTTCATAAAGGCATTAGAAATTGTCTAAGAAAAAAGCAGTCATTTTGGAAGCCAAGGAAGTCTCCGAAAAGGTCCGGGAAATTGCCCGCCAGATTGCCACGCATAACGGAGCATTGGAAAATCTTGTCCTCGTGGGGATCAGAACAGGCGGGGCGTTCCTGGCAGCTCGTCTTCAAATCGATATACAAGAAATAACCGGACAGAGTGTTCCGCTTGGAATACTTGATATCACCCTTTACCGGGATGACTGGACCCGCATTGGTCCCGCGCCTGCAGTGCGCAAGACCAGCATTCCTTTTTCCATAGACGACAAGACCATTGTCCTGGTGGATGACGTCCTGTTTACCGGCAGGACCGTGAGAGCGGCCATGGATGCCCTCATGGATTTCGGACGCCCCAGGAGAATCGAACTTGCGATTCTGGTTGACCGAGGGGTTGAGTACCGTGAATTGCCGATCACTGCCAACTATGCAGGTGGAACCTGGCATACCGCCCAGGAAGAGACAATAAACGTCTACCTGAAGGAAGCCGGATACCTCGACCACGTGGCCATAGAACGCAAGAAGGTCGTCTGAGGATGAAACGAAGGAAAGGGCACAAGAAGAAATCCGGCCCGCCAGTTCCCCTTACTCCCGAAGATAAAGCCCACCTTGATTCACTGCTCGAAAAGCGCAAGCACGAAGCCCCTGAACTGCTGGTTCACGAGATTCCAAATTCGGATTTGGCCCGGGCTTTCGTGGATCATCTTCCCGCTGACGACAAGATGAGCATCCCCTTTCTGCAGGCGCTTCACAAAATCTACCCGCAGAAGGATATCCAAAAAGCGATCAAGCGTGCCGCCTTCAGGTTGAGGCGGAATGGTTTTGAGGTGCCCGACTTTGCTGTCGATGGTGCTCCTCCCGGACCTCCCTTTTCCCTCAAGCCGGATGAGAGAGAAGAAGCCGAGGTATTTCTCGGTATCATCGATGGACACGGTTCACGCGGCGTATACGTATCACTTCCGAGGATACCCTCCGGGTACGACATAGGAATCGGCCTGGTGCACGACCAGGAAGGGATTATGGAATTTCACGCCGCCCACTGCAGCAAGAAAAGAATGAGAGAATTGAAAGCCGCGGTTCACGAGGAGATGAAAATAACCGTCCCCTCTTCCATTTCACATGCCATAACCATCCTGGAAAAAGCCTATGAGAGAGCCCTGCAGGGCCCCATGGACGTCCCACAGGATTACCTCGAATTCCGGAGCCTGATGCTGCCTCGGGGCAGTGTACTGATGCGTCCGCCGGTTTACGATCTCTTCCCCGAACGGTCCGGCGAAGAGAACGTTCCGACCATCTCTCAACTCGAGAAATTGTTCTCTCATCCGTCCATGGAAAACTGGCTCATCCCTGTCGAGGAACTGGAGCCTTTGCTGCTTCAATTGGAGGATGCGGAGGAAGGGCCGCTTCTGCTCTCGGAGGCACAACAGGAGGACCGGACGAGGGTCATCAAGGAAAAATGGGCAGAAGAATATTTCCCTCCAGAAGCGTTGAATTCTCTAAAATATCGCCTGGAAGAAATGGCGTACGTATTTTTTACGCAGGATGAAAAGGAGTACTCCGCCCTGGCGCTTTCCGCTGCCGCTGCCGTCTCTGAAACACAGGCCTTCCAGTCCCTCAACCCCGTACTTGCCTTCCTGCTGGAAAAGACTCTTATGCTCTACAAGAAACTCAGGGCTGAGATGGACAAGAATAGTGAGCCCTTGGTGGAACCATCGCCCCGGATCATCCTGCCTTGAATGGGGAGTGCCTGCCACTCAGTTTCGCCTGAATTCTCCACTCCTGGTGGAGGGCCTGGATAGGTTCTCCCGGATCCAGCGTTTGCAAGACCCTGCTGCTCAGGGAAGAAGCCTTTTCTGAAGTGACTGGCGAGAGGGCACCGTCTTTTCGTGATTTATCAGTGGGGGAACCCGCAGCTCGACGAAGTCGAGAATGCGGAGGGGGTAGCTATCCCACGCTGATAAGTCACTGAAAAGACCAGCCCGGAAGACTCGGAACGAAAGAAATGGCTTCTTCCCTGAGCAGCCCTCGGACACCTGATGCCTCCTTGTCTGCGGGAGGTGACTCACTGAAAGGAGATCATCATGCCTATCTCTCTGCCTGTCAAAACAAGCGCCAGGATCGAAATGGTCGACATTACCGCCAAGGTCCAGGAAGCGGTGTCGAATCGCGGGATCCGAGAGGGCACTTGCGTCGTCTATGTGCCCCATACCACTGCCGGGATCACGATCAATGAAGGTGCCGATCCTGCGGTCTGTCGGGACATCCTGACCAGGCTGAATGAGCTTGTACCTGCGGGGGCCGGCTATCACCACCTGGAAGGAAATGCAGACAGCCACATAAAGGCATCCCTTATGGGAAGTTCCGTAATCGTACTGGTTGAAAACGGCCGCCTCGTCCTCGGAACCTGGCAAAAGATCTTTTTCTGTGAGTTTGACGGCCCGCGAAGCAGGCGGGTTTCAATAAAGATCCAGGAGTAACTATCCGGGTCAGTAAAGCACAACCCTGTCCGGGTCCAGATCTCTTTCCTCGAGCCATTCCCGGACGGCCCCATAAAGGAGCCGGTAGTAAGAAAGGGAGTGTCCCAGCCCTCTCCGGGCGAAATAGTAATTGATTTCCAGAAAGAGCGGCTGCGGATCCGCTTCATTTACTGCCACGGCAAAATCGATGGCTGCCAGGTTGATGCCGGTCCTGCAGGAAAGTCTTTTCGCTTCAACCTCAGCCTTACTCCGAAGGTCGGGTCGCCATTCTTTATCAATGCGGCCGCCTCCGCTTATGTTGGTGATCATCCGCCCCTCTGCATCCGGTCTTTTCCAGTACGCAAAAACACTCCGACCGATGATCGCTGCCCGGAGAGCGTTTCCAAGAGTGGGCACAGCGGCCTGGGTCAGGAAACCCCTGCTCCCCGAAGCCTCTTTTTCCTGCAGCCGCCCGAGGACCTCTTCAAGATCCGCTTCGCCCTCCACAAGAAAAACCCCCTTCCCTTCATGGGTCCGGTCCATTTTGACAAAAAACGGAAATGCCTGGGGCAATGCCCCTTCATCCCTCACAACCAGCCGCAAGTGTTCAGTGTCTCTCCAGCAATACGTTTCCGGATGGGGACATGACACCTCTTCAAAAAGACGCACCTGGCCAATTTTCCCGGGATATCCAAAACGGGGACCGTATTCCGGAAAGACGGCTGCCCCGGCTTCGATGCACGCATGGTAGAGTTCAAGGGAACACCCTTGAGGCAGGATGATTGCCTGCGCCCGGCCAATGAGCGTCCGATGTTCCGCGGTCAGATTCCCGGCGCCGAGGATAACCTGCCTATCTGCCCCGAAACAGGGATGAAAGGAGAGGATCGTCATTTGACTTTATCCCGGGAGGAAGCTATACTATTTAATTGGTTATACTTCAAAATGAGGGAGCAAGGCAATGCCCATATTTGAGTTCAGATGCCTGAAATGCGGCAATATCTTTGAAAAGCTGTTCACCAGTACAGCGGAAGAGGTTGAGATAACGTGTCCCGAATGCAGGTCCGACACCTTTGAGCGCGTCGTGAGCTGCACGAATTACGCCATGGGGACAGGTCCCGGGGGAAACAAGCCCAAACTGACGACAAAATCCTGCGGCCCTTCGAATCAGTGCATGACGCTGGACCTCCCCGGCCCAAGCAAGTAGATATCCGGATCCAGAGCGCCCAGCTTTAAGCGACCTTTGGAAAGAGCTTGTGTGCTCCAGTATTTGCAGAGTGGCTAGGGTGACCTGGATTGCCTAAAGTGACTAGAGTTGAGGAATTTCATTTCATTCTATTGAACAGAAAAGCGAAGCTTTCCATTAACTCTAGGTCACTTTAGTTCACTCCGAACTCTAGATCACTCCATCACCTTGGTATCCGGTGTGGCGCATTGGTTTCGATGCGCCCGGAGCTGCAGGCATCGCGCGGCTCAGAAGAAAGAATCGACCATGAAAGAAGATCTGAGCGAGCACGATAAGATCGAGATTATGACCGCATTCTCTGAGAAAGTGGTCCCGAAACTGAAGAAACTGCAAGCACGAATCGGGACCCTTAACTGTGCGTTTGCAGGCCCGCGATATACAAGCTGGGTCGTGCACTTCAGGGAAACACGCTCCGATTTTGAAATCACCGGCTTCGAATACGATGAAGATTCGAGGGATCTGGATCTGAGGGTTCTGGCCTGAGAAGGAAGAACAGGAAAAGCACATGCGAGAAAACAAACTCCTCGGGAGGGATTTCATTAAGACGCCTACGTGCCCGTTCTGCGGTATGGCAATAGAAAAGCCGAGAGAATTGAACATTCGCAGGGCCGGCGAGATGCCCGTGGGCTCTTGTTCCTGCAGAGCCGTCTATGCCTGCGATGTCACGGGCCATAATCTGGGTTCAGCCTTGATTGAAGCGCTGGTCTTTGGCTGCAACATGGATTGGGATCTCGCCTGGAACCTGGCCCCGGGAGAAGACTACCAGCAGGAACTGGTCGAAAACTACGATTACCTGAATCACCTCATTGTTCCGGGCGGGGTTTTTGAAGGGAGGCGGATTTCCGGCGCGCTTTCCTTCGTCCGGTTTCATGAAGATATCCTGGAAGTCAGCGCGGAGGGTGTCAGAAAAAAACTCGAGAACGCAAGACCTGCCCCGAAAAAAGGGGACCGGCCGATCAAAAACAAGTCCTATACGAAACAGGAAGTGGAGGATCTGGTCGGTTCCTACCGGATCGACCTCCTGATGAACGCTGCGGAAAAGGACAGAAAACTGGAGAGAAACCTGATGCGGCTCCTCTATTCAGCGGACCCGCAATTCCGGCACCGGGCTGCCGAGGCACTTGGCTGTGTGTCCGCCAGGATCGCGGAAGAGAACCCCTCCAGCGTGTCCCGGCTCCTCCAGCGTCTCTTCACTGCTATCTCCGACACTGCGGCGTCAAGCTGGGGAGCATTTGAGGCTATCGGCGAAATCATCCGCCACAGGCTTGACCTTTTCGCCGGGTATGTCCCCGAGCTGTACCAGTTCCTCGGTGATGAAACCAGGAGGGCGGTAGTCCTGCGGACCCTTGGTTCAATTGCCCGGGAAAGGCCCGATCTCCTGCGAAAGCACACGCTTCACTTCATCCCCTACCTGAAAGATCCGGATCCCGAAGTGAGAGGGTACGCGGCCAGGCTTCTCGGGCACCTGGGAGCACATGAAATCAAGAAAGACCTTGAAGAACTTCAGACCGAAACGTCCCGGCTGGAGATATACGAAAACGGTTTCCTTGAGAAGAAAACGGTTGGCCAGATAGCGGCCGAGGCCCACGCACGGTTATGATTACCCATTTCCTTTTCTCTTCTCGGGACGGAGATATTTTTCCCGCCCGGGAAGACCTCGATCAGCCCTTACTCATTGCTCCTTCAACCGCACACCCCTTTCTGAAGCTCAAAGACTACTTCCAGGCTGCCCGGTCGTTCCTGTCGGAAGAAGACCATCAGCACGCGTTGCTCAAAGCAGTGAAGGATCAGATGAGCAACGGCCGCCTCCGCGAGAAAGATATCGGGAGCGTCGTGATACGCAGCGAAAAGCAGGGAGCACTCTACCACGTGGCAAGTGTTGAAGTTGAGGGGGCAGGCATATGGAGCAAGTTTTCCCTGGTTTCGGCGGTATCTGAAAAGGGCAGAGATGCACTGGGCCGGGAATGCAACGCCCTCATATTCCTGAACGACAGACACCCGTCCTGCGGGCTTCCGCGGGTTCATTTCCGGGGAGACCGGCCCGTTTTCCGCGACGGGCAGGAGGAAACCTTCTCCTTCCTGCTGGAAGAATGGCTGAAAGGCTGCCACGAGTGGCATATTTCCCGCGATGGCGCCGGGAGTCAGCGCCTGTGCATTTGGGATCAGGAAAGAGGCTATTACTTTGCAGACGAAGAGGTCTTCTTCCAGCTGTTCCGACAGGCCGCACGGACCCTGAGTGTGCTCTATGACCCGGAGACCGGCTGCCAGGTCCGACCGTGGCACCATGCTGCCGGAGATTTCGTCATCAGGAGCGATCAAGAACGAGAAACGTGTGTCAGGCTTACCACTGCCAGAGGCTATGAACCCCTCCTCACTCTCCCCGGGCAGGGTCCCGAAAATCAGCAGGCAAATCTCCTCTATTTCTTCCTCGACATGGCGCTCAGGATGCGGCTGGACCGCTTCGACGGGGTGGGAGAAGTCGCCTGGATTGAAGGAAATATCCTGAATGCGGTGATGGCGGGTTTTCTCGAGGGCCTCGAGGTATCGGCTCATGAAGGACGCTGCAACAAGGGAGCTTCCCGGGATTTTCTTCGTCTCCTCAGGTCCTTTTCACCCCAAGAACTCCTCACCGCCTTTGAGCCGCTCCTGGAAATCTACCGGCATGGAGCAGAAGATGAATTCATGATCATCGAGGAACACCTCACGGTTCACGTGGAGGAACTCTGTTCCATAGCAGGTTTTCGTATTCCTTGAAGAGCGGCACGACCGTCATTTCTTTCGGTAGGGTTCCAGCGCTTTCAAAAATTCCGGATGGGCCTGAAATCCAAGAGAGAGCGCCTTGTCCAGATGGACAAGGGCCTTTTCATACTCCCCATTGCTGTAGTACGCGAAGGCGAGGTTGTTCCGGCCGAGAGCGAAATCCGGGGCTTTCTCAACCAGCTTTTCACCGGTTTCGATGGCCTTGGTCACATCTCCTTTCTGGAGCCGGGCATTTACCAGGTTGCTCCAGGCCTGCACGATATCGGGGTTCAATTCAATGGCTTTTTCAAGGGCCTCCACCGCCTCGTCGGTCTTCGAAAGCTGGAGGTAGGCAAAGCCCAGGTTGGCATATCCCCGGGCATACCGGGGTTCAATCTCAATGGCCTTTTTATTCACCTCTATGACCTGATCGAGGTCCCCTTTCTTGAAATAGATGTATCCGAGATTCACATACGCCTCGAACATGCGGCCGCTGTTGGTTATGGCATCGTTGAATGCCTCAATCGCCTCGTCCAGTTTTCCCTGGCCCATCAGACCGACGCCGAGGTTGTAACTCGTGCTGGCACATTCGGAATTCTGTGCCAGTATGTCCTTCTGCTGCGCAATAAATTCTTCAGAACCTTGTGGTGCTTTCATCCTTTTCATCCTATCCCTTCAAAATTTTTCCTGATATAACCAGCCTGCCCCTGCTCCTGGAGTTCTGCACCCACAGAGTGATAAGCGTCGGCCAGCCTCTCAGAGGCACTCAGGGAAGGAGCCTTTTCTGGAGTGACTGGCGAGAGGGCGCCGTTCTTTTCGTGACTTATCAGTGGGGGAACCCGCAGCTCGACGAAGTCGAGAATGCGGAGGGGGTAGCTATCCCATGCTGATAAGTCACTGAAAAGACCAGCCCGGAAGACTCGGAACGGAAGAAACGGCTCCTTCCCTGAGCGCCGGGGCTCATCTGATACTCACCCTGTCACTCTCCGGATCGGGAGGACCAATCCACGTCTTCTGTGACAAGTACGGGGGCGGCAATCGGGTATTCCTCACTGCCTGAGCGAGAAAAGAAGAGGTCGCAGTCCGCACTAGGGACAGCGACCTCCTCTGCTGGAGAACACGTTCCAAGCTACATAGAATCACCGCAAACAGGTGCTAGTGATCCTCGGTGATACCTCTCCCTTTCAGGCCGTACATGGTGCTGCTGCCGGTCGAAAAGTAGATCAGCTTTTCTTCATTGATCAAGGCAGTGGCAGCCTTTTTGATTATCCTGGCCTTTGCGTCCGGGATCGTTTTCTGCACTGCTTTTTCCAGGTCTTTGAAGTAAAACTTGGTCTTCTTGCTGTTCTCGGCAAAGTCCAAAATGGCCTTTTTTATATCTTCCATCCGTTTGCTCCTTTATAGATGGTTTGGATAAACGGCTCTAATCAATGCCGCCCGCGGCCCTCGCTACGTCCCAAGCAGCCTCGGTATACTTGAACTGGGTCGTCGTCCGGTAGGTATCATACTGCAGCCTGTAGTCATCAATGAGATGCTCACTGAACGGCAGGTCGCACTTCTCAAAGAATCTCTCCCATCCGATCCTCTCAGCCCAGTCGCCGATCCTTTCGTATTTCTTCGCACTGCCGGCATAGGCCTCGATGATTTTTTTCACGGCTTCACACACCTCGGGGAACCGTGGAAAATTGTTGGGCAGGAACGGAACAACCACCTTCGAGAACTTGGGAGGGCTGATCCGGTTGGAGATCTTGCCGCCTGCAAGGATGGTCACGCCGTCACCCTCTTTATCCGCCAGGGGCACCGCCATGCACATGGTGTAGCAATTGCCGCAGAACATGCATCGCTCTTCCTTGATCTTCACGGTCTTTCCGCCCTCTTCCGTCTTCGCGGGGGAAATGGCCCCGGTCGGACAGGCGGCAATAACCAGCGGGATCTCGCAGAGTTTATCAATGACAGCGTGATCTATAACGGGCGGTTTCCTATGGTACCCCAAAAGCGCAATATCCGAGCAGTGCACGGCACCGCACATATTGAGGCAGCAGGCCATGGAAACACGCACCTGGGCAGGCAGCGTCATACCCTGGAAATAGTCGAACAGATCATCCAGGACCGCCTTGACCATGGAGGAAGCATCGGTAGCCGGCGTATGGCAGTGGAGAAAACCCTGCGTGTGCACGATGTTGGTCAGGCCCGCACCAGTCCCGCCGATGGGGAACTTGTAGCTCCCGGACACATGTTTCCTGCTCTGGAGATCCTTCTTCAGCGCTTCCAACTTGTCTGCGCTGTCCACCATGAATTCAATGTTGTTCCTGGTGGTAAAACGCACGTACCCGTCGCAATGCTTATCGGCAACCTCACAGATTTCCCTCACGTGCTCCACGGTCATGAACCGGCAACCGCCGCAACGGACCGTAAACACCTTGTCTCCCGTCTCCGAGACATGCACAAGCACGCCCGGCTCCAGGATCTCATGGTATTTCCATTTCCCGTAATTGTTTTGAATAACAGGAGGGAAATACTGCCAGAAGTGGCGCGGACCCAAGTCCGTCAGCCGGTTCTCCATGGGTTTCGCCGGATTATAAAGTCCCAATTTTTCAGTAGATAATGCCATCGTTGGTCCCTCCTATCTCTTGTGACGGGATCTGTATTCGTTGATATCACGCTTCCATCCACCGGGAACATCCTCCTCTTTCCAGAAGATGTAGGGATTGCTTCTCGGTTCTTTCACCATTTGCGGCATGGGCGGCAGGTCAAGCATCTCCAGGAACTTGGGGATACCGAAACGCTGGATCAATTCCCCGAGACGCTCCCGGTTCTTGCCTTCTTCCATCCACCAATCCCAGACCTTTTCCACCAGTTCCTTCACGTTGTCGTACGGCTCTTCAACCTTCATGAAAGGAACGGTAAGTGTCGCCATTTGCGCCCCTTCGAGAATAGGCGCTTTGGCGCCGAAAAGAATGCTCACTCCGGTGTCGGTTCCCGGCCTCAGGGCCTGGGGCATGACATTGATGCAGTGCATGCACCGGGAGCACTCTTTGTCGTCGATCATGAGTTTTCCGTTCTCCATCCACATACAGCCGGTCGGACAGAGATCAATGACCTCTTTCTGGATGTCGAATTTTCCCCAGTCTTTTCCGGCATGAGCGCCGCCGTTGGGGGCTACTTCCCCGCCGATGTACGCCTGCACGGCTTTCTGGTCTATCCTGATATTGTCACGCCAGGTGCCGATAAAGGACATATCGGACCGGGCGATGGACGCGACGCAGCAATTCGGACAGCCGTCAAACTTGAATTTGAACTTGTAGGGGAACGCAGGTCGATGGAGTTCGTCCTGGTAGTGGTGGGTCAGCTCGTAACACATCTGCTGGGTATCGTAGCAGGCCCACTCGCAGCGTGCCTTCCCAAGGCAGCAGGAAGGTGTCCTGAGATTGGACCCTGACCCGCCCAGATCCTGCTGGAGGACGTGCCCGAGTTCGTAAAAGATAGGTTCCAGCTGTTCCGTAAACGTCCCAAGGAATACGATGTCGCCTGTAGAGCCATGCATATTCATCATGCCGCTTCCGCGGTATTCCCAGAGGTCGCAGAGACATCTCAGATAGTCGGTGTTATAAAACTTGCTGGCAGGCTGATTGACGCGCAACGTGTGAAAGTGCGCAATCGAGGGGAATTCCTCCTGAAGATCCGAATATCTGCCGATAACACCGCCGCCGTATCCGAAGACGCCGACGATGCCGCCGTGTTTCCAGTGAGTCTCCCCATCGTCAAAAGAGATCTGCAGCTGTCCTAACATATCCTCGACCACATCCTTGTCGATCATCATGCGGCCGTCCGCCAGTTTTTTCCGGTGCAGAGCCTCTCTCTTGGCATCTGCGATAAAGCTGGGCCAGGGGCCGCTTTCCAGCTCTTCCAACCCGGAGATGTCATGTTTCACCTTGAAATTCTTGAGCTCTTCATCCGTATAATTGTTGAGCTCTTCATCCGAGTATATACGAAGCTCTTCGTACTTCAGCTCCTTTTGCGGTTCCTTTGGTTCAAAAGCCATTATCATTGCCTCCTTTTGCAAATTGAAAGAGTAAGTCCCTCAGGAGAAAAACTTGTTTCATTCACCTCCTCCCCGCATGAAAGTCACTATTCGTTCTTGATCTTTTCGGCCTGTTTTCTCCGGGCCCGAGACACGGGAGTATCCCTCGATGAGAAAACAGTATCGCTTCCCGGCACATGCACAAATAGCCCATCTCCGCATTGGGAGCCGGGTCCTGCCTGAAATTCATTTACGGACAGGCACTAACTATTTGTGAATATTGTAATTAGTTCAATTTTCAAGTAGTTAAGGTTTTGTTTATAGAAAAAGTCCTTGACATTGTCAATAAAAAAAATAATGAAAAGTTTCACAAGGAAATTCTATTCCCAGAAGATCTGTGGACGGATGCGAACAGGAACACGGCAGTGAAGGAATGAGAACACTCCATAAACCCAGACTCGTGCTCGCAGGACTCAGAGGCGGCTCCGGCAAGACGATTCTGACACTCGGACTTATCGCTGTATGGCGGGAAATGGGGTATGAAGTCGCCCCGTTCAAGAAAGGGCCTGATTTTATAGATGCCGGCTGGCATACCTTCGCCGCAGGACGCACCTGCCACAACCTTGATTCTTTCCTCATGGATGATAATCAGCTCCTGTCGTCATTCGCGTTCCGGTCCCGGGGAGCGGACATCTCCCTCGTAGAGGGAAACCGAGGGCTCTATGACGGCCTTGACATTGACGGCCGCTGCAGTACGGCGGAACTGGCCAAGCTCCTGAAAACCCCGGTGGTGCTGATCGTCGACGTTTCCATGGCTACCAGGACCATCGCTGCCCTGGTGAAGGGTTGCCAGGCGTTTGACCCGGAACTCACCATTGCGGCGGTAATACTCAATCGTGCTGCCGGTCCCCGGCAAACAGCGCTGATTACAGGAGCTATCGAGAAATACTGCCGGATTCCTGTGCTGGGCGTAGTCCCGAAGTTGAGCGGAAACATCTTCCCGGAACGTCATATGGGACTTGTCCCCTACCAGGAAAGAGCGCATTCGGAAAGGGCAATTCGCTGGGCAAAGGATGCCGTTCTGCAACACCTCAAACTGGAAGCGATACTGGATCTGGCCCGTGGAGTCGAACCCCTGTCTGTCCTGTCCTCGGACATTTCCCGGGAAGAAATCTCGCCGCTGCAGGGTGATAGTCCCCGCATCGGTTATATTCTGGACAGTTCTTTCTGGTTTTACTATCCCGAAAACCTGGAACAGTTGGAACGCCTGGGCGCGACCCTGGTGAAAATCGACACCCTCTCCGATCACTGCCTGCCGGAACTGGATGCGCTTTACATCGGCGGCGGCTTTCCTGAGACCCAGGCGGCGGCCCTTGCCGGAAACAGGGAGTTCAGGCAATCCCTGAAAGAGTCAATCGAACAGGGGCTGCCGGTCTACGCGGAATGCGGCGGACTGATGTACCTGGGCGAAACCCTTGTTGTGGATAAGAAGTCTTATCCCATGGTGGGGGCTTTGCCTCTCCGACTCCTGCTCGAGAAGAAACCCCAGGGGCACGGCTACACCGTAATGCAGGTAAAGGAATCAAATCCCTTCTATGCCGTCGGCAAGACTTTACGGGGCCACGAGTTCCACTATTCCAGGGCGGTCCTCACGTCAGAGGAGGGAATCCACTTTGCTTTTCGCGTGGAAAGAGGCCACGGGGTTGATGGGGTCCACGACGGCATTGTAAAACACAATCTCCTTGCCACGTATACCCATATTCACGCTGCCGGAGATGCAGGCTGGGCCAGGAGCCTGTGTGCTGTTGCATTGAAAAGAAAAATGAAAAAATTCTCAAATGACCCAAAACAATAATTGACATAGCGAAAGATATGTCCTATATTCCTTTCGTTAAACAGGGGAAGAAGCTATATAACATAGCATAATATTTAAAAAAGGAGGATAAAGGGTATGCCAACAGTGGATTTTGAAGGAAAGACCTTCAATATTGATGAAGATGGTTTCATCGATGATTTCAATAACTGGAATGAAAACTGGGTCAACTATGTAAAGAGTACAGAGGGGATCGAGGAACTCACCGATGAACACTGGAAGGTCATCAATGTCCTTCAGGAATATTACAAGAAAAACGGTATCGCACCCATGGTGAGGATTCTCTCTAAGGTCACCGGTTACAAATTGAAATATATCTACGAGTTGTTTCCAAGCGGACCGGGTAAAGGCGCCTGTAAGATGGCAGGCCTGCCGAAACCAACCGGTTGCGTATAGCTCTCTTGGTCATTTCAGTCCGGTTCAAGACAGGCACAAGAGACACGGCGGCGGTCTCTTGTGCTTTTTTTTGTTTCTCCACACTTCTGAAGAGCCTTCCCGCCCAGCCGTGCCTCCCCAACCCGCATTTCTCACGGGCAATCTACTCCGGCGGCGGACAGCCCCATGTCTCCTGCGTTGTGCTCGAAAAATGACCTCGACGTACTGACAAGTACGACTTCAGCCATTTTTCTTCGCGCGCTCCCGATAGCGGGATTTCGCAAGCTCAACTTGCTGTC
>CAZEGG010000018.1:0-21397 GCA_964511755.1 uncultured Desulfobacteraceae bacterium
AATCGTTTGTCTTATGGTGGTCGATGCACACGAGGGTTTCCGGTCGATCCTCCAGCGTGCTGAGCGGTCCCATTCTCTGGAGTTCCCCGCAGTCCAGCACGAACAATGCGTCGAAATGCGCGCCGGCGTCAAAAGACTGGACAACCTGATCAGCGCCCGGCAACAGGCTCAACGGCGCTGGAAGCGGTTCCTGGGTCACCATGGTCGCCTCTTTGCCCGCCCGTGACAGAGACGCGCCGAGGCCGAGCATGGACCCTATACCGTCTGCATCCGGATCAATGTGAGTGGTCATCAAGAATCTGTTTCCCTGCCGCAAGATATCTGCTATTCTGCTTTCAGCTTCTTCCCTGTTCATCATCTTTCAATCCGTCGAGAATATGTTCCATATGACTCCCGGTGGCGAGAGAGGTGTCGTGGATGAATCTCATTTCGGGGACATACCGCAAGGACAACCGCAGGCCGATCTCCCGTTTGATAAAGCCCTTGGCGCTCTCCATACCGGCCTGAGCTTCTACGACCTGGCTCTCTTCTCCCAGGACGCTGAAATAGATTGTTGCCTGTTTCAGATCATTGCTGAGGCGGATGCCGGTCAGTGTCACTTTTCTGACCCGTGGATCCTTTACCTTCTCAAGAAGCAGGTATGCCATCTCCTGCAAGATCTGCTCGCCTACCCGTCTCGCTCTCCTGCCCGGCAGCATCATCTCCCCCGCATTGCTCTTAAGATCAGAGGGTCTCCGCTCTAATCCTTACGCCTAGTGCCCTACGCCTTACGCCTCACATATTCAGGATATCCATATCCGTTTCCACAATCTGGGCCAGACAAAGGGAGTCGAGAAAACCGAGCACATGGTTCAGGGCGGAGTCAACGTAGCGCCTGTCATTGCCGACGGTCGTTATCCCCAGTTCAATGCGCTGCCACTTGTCATTGGAGCCAACCTCGGCAATCGCCACATTGAACCGCGCTTTCACCTTATCCACCATGCTCCTGACAACCTTCCTCTTCCCTTTCAAAGAGCGATTCTCCGGAAGATGAAACGCGATCTTTAGCGTTCCCACCACCATAGGACCTACAATTCGGCCTCAATTTCCTTTAGGTTGTAAAACTCCAACACGTCCGCCGGCTTTATATCCTGAAAGTTTTCGAGCCCAACCCCGCACTCGTACCCGGTCTGGACTTCCTTGACGTCATCCTTGAATCGCTTGAGGGAGGCTATTTTTCCGTCAAAGACAACGACATCGTCCCGCAACAGGCGCACTTTTGCGGCCCTTTCAATATGTCCGTCTGTGACGTAACACCCTGCCACCACACCCACCCGTGGGAGGTGAAAAATCTCTTTTACCAGCGCCCTTCCAATAACATCTTCCTCATAGGTGGGTTCCAGCAGTCCGGTCATGGCATCCCTGATATCCTGAAGAGCGTTATAAATGACATCATAATACCTGATATCCACGCTCTCCTTTTCTGCAATCGCGGCGACCCGGGGATTCGCCCGGACATTAAATCCTATGATGATCGCTCCGGACGCAGAAGCCAGCATGACATCCGATTCGGCAATGGCACCCGTGGCGGCATGGATTATGTGGAGCTTCACATTTTCCGTGCTCAATTTTTCGAGGGACCCGGACAAGGCCTCCAGAGACCCCTGCACATCGGTCTTCAGCACAATATTGAGCTCCTTAATTTCACCTTCCTTGATCCTCTCATAGAGATCATCAAGACTGACGATGCCGGCCTTCGTCACCTCGTGCTTCTTCTTTTCGCCCACCCGGTGTTCTATGACCTGCTTCGCGGTCTTCTCATCCGGGACAACAATGAATTCATCACCTGCCATGGGCACCCCGGATATACCGTAAATCTCAACAGGAAAAGATGGTCCGGCAACATCGAGCTTCTTTCCTCGGTGATTGGTCATTGCCCGTACCCGCCCATAGTGCTCACCGCAGATGAAGTAATCCCCTGCCTTCAAGTTTCCCGTCTTGATCAGAACAGTGGCTACCGCTCCCCGGCTCTTGTCCAACCGGGCTTCAATAATGGTTCCGCGAGCGGGCTTATTTGGATTGCCTCTGAGCTCCAGCATTTCTGACTGGAGCAGGATGAGTCCAAGCAGCTCATCAACGCCTTGTCCGGTCTTGGCCGAGATTTCCCCAAAGATTGTCTCTCCTCCCCACTCCTCCGGTGCAAGATCGAGTTCAGCCAGTTCCCGCTTGACTCTTTCCGGATCCGCATCCGCCTTATCGATCTTATTGATTGCGACCACAATGGGTATGCCGGCGGCCCGGGCATGGTTGACTGCTTCCTTTGTCTGGGGCATAACCCCGTCATCGGCAGCCACCACCAGCACGATCAGGTCGGTAACTTTTGCTCCCCTGGCACGCATGGCGGTAAACGCTTCATGGCCCGGGGTATCAAGAAACACGATATCTCCTTTTTCTGTCCCCACAAAATACGCACCGATGTGCTGGGTGATGCCTCCTGACTCTCCTCCGATGATATTGGATTTCCGGATATAATCGAGCAGAGAGGTCTTTCCATGGTCCACGTGACCCATTATGGTGACAACGGGAGGCCTCGATACGAGGTCCTCTTCTTTGTCTTTCTCCTCCGCGATGAGATGTTCTTCCCGAAAGGAATCCAGTTCCAATTCGTAGCCGTATTCGTCGGCGACCAGTGCGGCTGTATCAAACTCTATGGATTGATTGATATTTGCTACGACACCAAGGCCGAACAGGGTCTTGATCAGGTCGGTTCCTTTCGCTCCCATGGCCCGGGCCAAATCGCCCAGCGTTACCACTTCCTGCACTTTTATCCGCCTCTTAATCGCTTTCGGGACGGTGATTTCCGTACGTTTTTGCCCCCTCTGGGCTTCCTTTGGTTTTCTGGGTCCCTTCCTGTCCTTTCTCTTCGGGACTTTCCCTTCGTACAGGTCGGCGCGTTCGAAGATTTCCTTCTTCTTGTGGCGGATATCGACTCTGGGGATTTCCTGCTCTTTTTCGGCTTTCCCTTTCTTCTTCCTCTTTTTGACCGGCTTGGCTTTTCTCGCCTCCTCGGTCACCTCTTTTGCAATCTCCGGCGGAGTTACCGTCTGGGCTTTTTCCACCGAGGGTGGTTCCGCCACCTCTGCTTCTTTCCTCTCACGGATTATTTCACGAAGCGGCCCCTCTTCAGGTCTGCTTATTATCTTGGCGGGTTGTTCTCGTTTTCTCTTCTTTGCCTTCTTGAGTTTCGGCTTTTCTGCGGGCTTTTCTTCAGTAACTGTTCTTTCGTCTTTTTCCAGGACTTCCGCGCCCGTATCCACCTCTCCGGTCGGTGCGGTTTCATCAAATTCTTTCGTCTCCTGATCAACAGGAGACTCTCCGAAAACCATGTCCTCTTTTTCACTCGACGGAGGGGATTCTTTCACCTGTTCCGCTTCAGGAGTCTTCGCAGCTCTTCCCGCTGTCTCTGCAGGTACCGCTTCCTCTGCCTCTTCCGCCGGGGCCTGTTCCACGGTGATTTCAGGAGCCTTCTGTTCCACTTCGACTCGCTTTTTCCGGCGCCGTATGATCGTGGGCTTGATCCTCTTTTCTTCCACAACTTCAGCGACCGCCCCGGCAATAATCTTCCGGGCATGAACCGCGTCCTGCTCGTCCAGCGTACTCATGTAATTCTTGATATCCATTCCACCGGCCACGAGCTTTTGAACAAGTTCCTTGCTGTCCAAGTCCAGTTCTCGGGCCAGTTCGTAGACTCTCACTTTAGACATAAATCCCCCGCAAATGGTCTAGCAGCCTCACCAAATTATATTCGGCCTCACCGTCACGGCATTTTCCTGAATGCCTTAGTGAGGCGCCTCCTCTCCTTGAGGACTTCAATGCAATGCGCATCGTTGCAGACATAAGCCCCTCTGCCTGGAGCGCGTCCGCGTCTATCCATGACTACTGCAGCGGTTTCATTCAGCACGAGTCGAATCATGGACTTCTTGCTCCCTTTCCGGCCGCACGAGATGCATGTGCGAATCGGAACGTGCCCTTTTCCTTTACTCATGCCTCCTGAACCTTTCGACCCATGCAGTTCCTCATGGGTCAGGTCTTTTATTCCGACTTCCGGATATCTCGCAGTGTCTATTCCTTTTCCTTCTCCGCGCCGTCCGGCTGAGGCTCTTCCCCCGACACTACCGGTTCTTCATCCTCTTTCGACACGCCCTCTTCCCTGCGCTCTTCCCGAAGCCCGTCTTCCGGGGGGGCCTCTTTGTCCCTGGCGTACTCTTTGGCACTCTCTATGATGGCTTGGGCATCTTCTTCAGACATGTCTCCAAGAGGCAGCAATTCCTCTACGGTAGCCTCTGCCAAATCCTGCGCAGATCGGAATCCCTCCTCGAAGAAGTTGCCTGCCAGTTTTTCTCCAACGCCCTCGACACTGATCAGCGACAGGTAATTCTCTTTCAGGGCTTCGTTGTAATGAGTTTCGCTGGTAACGTCCAGTTTCCACCCCGTCAATCTTGATGCCAGTCGAACATTTTGACCTCGCTTCCCGATAGCCAATGACAATTGATCATCGGGCACAACGACCTCCATGGACTGATTCATCTCATCCACGATGACGCGAACGATTTCGGCAGGGGCAAGGGCGTTACAAATGAATTTAGCAGGATCGGGATCCCAGGTGACGATATCTATCTTTTCTCCACGCAACTCCTGGACAACAGCCTGGACCCTGCTTCCTTTCACACCAACACAGGCCCCCACAGGATCCACGTCCGACTCTTTTGAGGATACCGCTATTTTTGCACGACTTCCCGGCTCCCTTGCCACCTGTACGACCTGTACGATATTCTCTGAAATTTCAGGGACCTCCGTCTCAAAGAGGGCCGAGAGAAAATTCGGATGGGTTCTTGAAAGGATAATCTGGGGTCCCCTGCTGAACTGTTTCACATCCAGGATGTACGCCCTGATCCTGTCTCCCTGGCGATATGATTCCCTTGGAATCTGTTCCCTGCCCGGTAGTTCAGCTTCTGCGCGTCCGAGATTAACGATGATGGAGCCTTTGTCAAAGCGCTGCACGATACCGTTGATGATTTCTCCTCTTCTGTCCTTGAAATCATCGAATACAATGTCTCGTTCTGCCTCTTTCAGTCTCTGCATAATCACCTGTTTTGCGGACTGGGCGGCAATTCTTCCAAATGATCCCATGTCCATCTTCATGCCAAGACTGTCGCCGAGTTCGGAATCAGGATCCAAGTCTCTGGCCTCTTCCAAGGACACCTGAAGGTGTTGATCGGCCACCTCTGAAACCACATCCTTGAATTCGAAAACTTCGATCTCACCCAGTTCGTCGTTAAAGGTCACTTCCATATCGCGCTCAGGACCGAACGTCTTCTTCGCAGCCGCTTTCACTGCCTCTTCCAGGGCCTGGACAAGCACTTCTTTCTCAATCCCCTTCTCCCGGCTCACATGTTCTATCATTCTTTTTAGGTCCGTTACCATTTTTGCTCTGCTCCACCATTGATTGGATTCATTGTTGTATTTCTTACGTTCAACCCGCAGCCGTTATTCGTCCGCCTGAGAAGCTAATCGTACACAAGACTTGCTTTCTCAATTTGCTCAATCGGCAGCATGGCTTCCACTTCATCCACAGCAACCACGATCATTCCACTCTTCATTCCCGTCAGGCGGCCGGCAAAATTGCGACGCCCTTCCAGAGGACTTTTCATCCGCACCTTCACTCTCTTCCCCATGGCCCAGGCGAAATCTCTTTCCTTCTTCAGCCTGCGGTTGAGGCCTGGAGAGGAAACCTCCAGCACATATCTCTGCGGGATAAGGTTTTTTACATCGATCAGAACACCTATCTCCCGGCTGACGCGGGCACAATCGTCAATGGTAACGCCTCCGGGACGGTCCATGTATATCCTCAGCACCTTTCGGCCTCCGGCCCCAAGATATTCCACATCAACCAGTTCGAATCCCATCTCCTCAAGGATGGGTTCAGTGAACATGATGATTTGCTCAGCTATCGTTCCGCCGTATGAAGCCATCGTTTATGACCCATCCGTGGATGGATTCTGAAAAGTTCTTCTAGTACATAAAAAAGCGGGCTTCAAGGCCCGCTTCCTCATCTGCAGACTGGATTGTGGAGGGTATCTACATAAACACCCTTGGGCGATATGAGCTAGCCAACGTCGAGTCCGCAATTTGAAGAAGTGGTTTTCCCTGAACAGGACCGACAACCTCAAAAAGGGAAGCAGGCCTGAAAGGCCTGATTATGGAGCGGGCAACGGGGTTCGAACCCGCGACACCAAGCTTGGGAAGCTTGTACTCTACCAGCTGAGCTATGCCCGCCCGCTTCCCTCTCCCTGCACGCCGCACGAGCATGGCAGCATGATAGGGAGAAGATATTCGGAGTCGTATTATAGGGTCTATCCAGACGCCAGTCAAGCCCAAATTTCCTCCACCACGTACGAGTCGGAATAAAAGTGCGCGCGACCCTTTGACGGCGGGTCAGAGGTCTTTTCCAACACTTGACAAACCGCTCTCCCCTGTATAAAATTCTTTCGTCATCGCGTGCTCGTGCGTCTCCAGACCATGGGCCTGTGAAGTCGCGTGGCGGGAAGTCCCATATAAATACCAGCCGGGAGCTAATCAGAATAATTGGAAGATGAGTCTGGTCAAGGCCTTGTGGGCCGGCTGAAATCTTTGCTCAGAAGAAAAGGGCATCTGGGCGACACCAGTGATCTCACCGAAGAGATCCACGATCTGATGGATGAAGGCCAATCCAAAGGCCTCGTCAGCAACGAAGAAAGCGATATGGTTTTCGGAGTCCTGGATCTCAAGGAAACCAAGGCCCACTCCATCATGATTCCCCGAATTGAGATTTCTTCCGCCCCGATCGATGCCAGCCTTGGCGAAATAATTAAACTTGTGGCTGATTGCGGGCATACGAGAATCCCCATACACAAGGAGAATATCGATCAGATTGTGGGCATCCTCCATGCCAAGGATCTCCTCAAGCTGTGGGGGGAAGATCCTTACACCGTCATCCCTGCCGAAATTCTCCGGAAGCCTTATTTCGTCCCTGGAAACAGACTCCTGAGTGATCTCCTCAGGGATCTGAAGGAGAGGCAGAACCACCTTGCCGTGGTAACGGACGAGTACGGCGGCACCGCGGGAATCGTTACCATAGAAGACATCCTCGAGGAAATCGTTGGAGATATCCAGGACGAACATGATAACGATCTTCCTCTTGTTACCAGGCTGGACCAGAATCGTTTCCTGGTAGATGCGAGGTTGGAGGCGGAAAAGCTCGAAGAAGATTTTGAGGTGAAACTCCCGGAAGCGGATTTTGAATCAGTGGGAGGATTCATCATTCATCTGCTTGGCAGAATTCCAGAGAAGGGCGAGACATTCTCTTTTCAACATCTCGACATTACGATTCAAAATGCCGATCAAAGAAAGATCAACAAGGTGCTCATACAACGGAAACCTCTTCCTTCAGAGCCTTCTTCCTGATCTGAACAGCTCACCGTTCTCTCCCTATGCCTGAAATACGCGAAAATCGAACACGTGAAAAACAACTCCTCGCTGTCTTTTCCGGACTTCTGCTGACAGGACTCTTTCCCCCCTCCGGTCTTTCATGGCTTGCATGGGCAGCATTGCTGCCCCTTTTTATCTCCCTTGAGGGGACAACCCCGACACAGGCCCTGAAATTGGGCCTCCTGGCCGGCATGGTCCACTTCATGTCCCTCATCTATTGGATAATATTCGTTCTCGACCACTACGGAAACCTGAACGTGTTTCTGAGCCTCGGCCCGTATCTCCTTCTCTGTTTTTACCTGGCCCTTTACATCGCTGTCTTCTCCTGGGGAACAGCACGAATCTTGCGCAGTTCCCCTTTTCCCGCGTTTTTTATCGCGAGCCTCTGGGTATCTCTTGAATATGTCAGGGGACACCTCCTCACCGGTTTTCCCTGGTGCCTGCTGGGCTACAGCCAGTACGCCCATCTCCAGCTCATCCAGGTCGCAGATATTACGGGAGTATATGGCGTTTCTTTCCTGATAGTACTGTCGAACGGTCTCCTTTATTCACTCCTGTTCAGGCGTCCTGAGAAATTTCCGCTTTTCCATCGTTTGGAGATTTTTCTTGGTCTGGCTGTCTTGTTCGCGGCGGTTGCTTACGGCTTTTCCCGCATGGATCAGGCGGAGGCGGCCCCGGGGCAACCACCCATTTCCTGTGCGATCATACAAGCCAATATTGACCAGTCCGTGAAGTGGGATCCTCTCTACCAGACGCAAACGATGAACATCTACCGACGATTGACGCTTTCTGCCCTCTCCGCACATCCCCGGCTGATCGTCTGGCCTGAAACGGCCCTCCCGTTCTTCTTTCAGGATCGATCCGACCTCTCGAAGGAAGTCCTGTCTCTGGCCCGGGCCTCCCATGCCGACCTCCTTTTCGGCAGCCCTGCGTACCAACGCAAAGGAAAGGAGTATGTGTATTACAACAGGGCGTACCTCCTTTCCGCAGATGGTCGGATGCAGTTTTACGACAAAACCCATCTCGTGCCTTTTGGTGAATACGTTCCCCTGAAGCATCTCCTTTTCTTCGTCAGGCGGATGGTGGCAGGCGCAGGAGATTTTGAGCCGGGGAGCGCCGTATCCCCTCTCAAAGACAGGGGTATCAGTTTCGGGCCGCTGATCTGTTTTGAGGCCATATTTCCGGAGCTTGCGCGGACCCAGGCGAAGAAGGGGGCGGAAATTCTGGTGAATCTGACGAACGACGCCTGGTTCGGCACCACCAGCGCTCCCTACCAGCACCTGGCCATGGCGGTGTTCCGGGCGGTAGAAAACCACAGGCCTCTTGTTCGGGCCGCCAATACCGGTATCAGCGCCTTTATCGAACCTACCGGAGAAATAGTCGCACGGTCCCGTCTGTTCACCGAACAGACATTAGTCAGGGCCGTACAGCCCATATCCAGCCCCATAACTATCTACACCCGCTTCGGAGACGTCTTCGCTCTGCTTCTCTGCGCCATTTCAGCACTGGTACTGGCATGGGGTTTCTTCCTGGAGAAAATGCGAAAAGGAGAAAGAAAAGGCGGGGTATAATTCCCTACCAGTTCGGGGGGGAATTCACGACAAAAATAGCGTTCTCCTGGTTCCCCGGATTATGCCAGCGGTGAAGAGTCTCACACCGATAGTACATCAGATCTCCTTCGCGGAGATGATATTCCTGATCATTCAGGTAGTAGATTACCTCCCCACGTATGACGTAGACGAGTTCCTCTCCTACATGGCTGCCGGCGATCTTTTTTCCCTGCCCCGGGGGATTCACGTACAGGGTAGCCTGAAGATGGGCTCTGGTCTCCCTGATGAGGGATTCGCAGTATGCGGAAGAGTCTTCCACGTTCAACACGACCCCTCGTCCCTTGCGGGTGACGGAACCAAGCCTCTGCTCACTATGACCTTCGAAAAGCCGAACCATGGAAATATTGAGGAATTTTGTTATCTTCCAGAGGTTTTCAACAGATATGTTCACCTTTCCGCGCTCGAGCTGGCTCAGAAAGCTGATGCTCAAATCTGTTCCCGCAGCAAGCTGTTCAAGGGAAATCTTCTTCGCCTTCCGCGTATTGCGGATATTTGCCCCCAACTGCGAGTTATATTTGGGCCCAGACTCTTCCATATTCAGTGTCCTTGCTTTTTTATTATATTTAAAATTTTTTGCGCAGAGAAATTTTCATTTCTTCTTAGCATTTTCCCGCATGCATTGCAACTTAATGATATCTATAATTTTTAAATATTGGGCTCACCAAACCTTTTTGAGTGGGAAGGGATATGCATTTGCTCACAAACAAGAGTCTTTTTCACTATATTAAAAAAAATTGATATCCACCAATCAACTTGGTAAGGTATACATCGCTTGCTCGTCCCCATATACCCGGTAATTAATCGAGAGGATCAAATGGCACGTCTGAAGGTCACTGTGGAGAGAATTGATGGCTACTGTAATCAACCGATGCTGGTCGGCGATTATATCATCATTGACGGCGGCAAACTCATCATCCCCGACGGGAAACACATGTGTATGTGGGCTCTCCAGAGTATGATGCCCATTTTTCCTGTCTTGCAGAGAGCAGAAGGAAAAGAAGGCGATTGGGCCACGAGGGTCAGCCAGTTTTGCTGTCCTGATCCCAGGGGAATGGTCCATTATCGTATCGAAAGGATTTGACTTTAATGATCAGGGTAGATCCCGGGAAGTGTTCCGGATGCCTTCGGTGCCAGGTCAATTGCTCTTTTTTTCATACAGGCAGCGTCGGTCAAAGCCGGGCAAGAGTAAAGGTGGTCAAAATCGAGGCCATGGGCGTTGACTATCCTGTGATGTGCCAGCAGTGCGAGGAGCGTTACTGTACCCGATGTCCCGAGTCCGCCATTGAGATCGGGATCTACGGCCAAATAATTGTTTCCCCTACCCTTTGCATTTCCTGCGGCACCTGTGAGAAGCTCTGCCCAATCGGCGCCATAGAGCTCTACGATGACATTCCCTACGTGTGTGACCTCTGCGGCGGTGAACCCAGATGCGTGGTGCAGTGTAATATGCACGCCATTTGGTATGAGCCTGGTCCCGGCGAAGCCGTTACACTCAAGTCTTTTAAAAAGAAGAGCCGCCGGCAGGAACCCCAGGCAAAGCGGCTTCATTACGCGCTGGAAATGACCAAAGAATTGCGTAAGCGCTGGAAATCCGGTACGGAGGCGTAACATGCTTTACGGATACGGCGGGCACATTCTCCGGGTGGATCTGACCAGTGGAAAGATCGTCAGGGAAAAAAGTGACCCCCAATACCTGTTGAAGGCCATTGGCGGTCGAGGATTGAATTCCTCGCGCCTCTCTGATGAATTGGAGAGGGACGCTGACCCTCTGTCACCCGAGAACCTCCTGCTTATTGGGGTTGGCCCGCTCACCGGCTCGCTTCTCAGTTCCTCCGCCTACATGACCATCTCGGGAAAATCCCCCATGACCGGCATCCTGGGAGACTCCGCTGCCGGTGGATTCTTCGGTCCTGAAATGAAGCAGGCCGGCTACGATCAGATTATCATCAGTGGAAAAGCAAAAGGACCCTGTTATCTGCTTATCGTTGACGATCATGTGGAGATCAGGAATGCCTCACACCTCTGGGGTTCGGACATCTGGCAGACCACCTCTCTTATCCGCTCCGAATTGGGAAGCAACGCCTTTCAGGTTGCTGCCATAGGCCCTGCCGGTGAGAATCTCGTCAAATTTGCAACGGTTGCGTGCAACAATTCCAGGATGTGCGGGCGCACCGGCATGGGCTGCCTTTTCGGCTCCAAGAACCTCAAGGCGGTCGCCGTCCGGGGTACCACACCTGTCTCCGTGGCGGACACACTGCAATATCTCGCCCTGTGCAGAGAAATAGACGAACGAATTCTTCACCATCCGGAATGGGGTGACCGTCATGCAATGGGATCGACACTCCTCATGAAGGCCCTTAACAATATCGGCATCCTTCCCACAAATCATTTTCAAAAAGGTGTTTGTGATTATGTCGACAATATCAGCGGGCAGAGGCTGGCGAAAAAATTCAAGGTAAAGAATAAGGGCTGTTTCAACTGTAATATCCACTGCTCACGATACTATATAACGAAAGATACCGAATCAGAGGGACCCGAGTTTGAAACCTTGTGCAGTTACTCTTCGCGAATTGGCGTGGATGACCTGGAATTCACCCTGAAAATGGCGGCCTACCTTAATCGCATGGGGATAGATGCCCTCAGCAGTGGGGAGACCATCGGCTGGGCCATGGAGTGTTTCCAACGCGGACTTCTTAATAAAGACGATATGGACGGCCTGGATTTCACCTGGGGCAACAAAGACACCATAAGGAAAATTCTCGAGCTGACTGTTCAACGAAAAGGAATCGGAGCTGCATTCGCTGAGGGGACTCGCTCGCTAGCCCGACGATTTGGCAGGGGCACCGAAAAATATGCACTCCATGTAAAGGGACTGGATGTCATATGCGGGGATCCAAGGGGAATTAAAGCTTTCGGTCTGACCTATGCCATTGCGTCTCGTGGGGCGGATCATCTGAGGGCGGAGCCCTTCTTCGAGCTAACCGAACGCTACGATGAAGCTGAAAAACGCTGGGGCATTCGCGACATTGCCGACCGTCTCTCAAACAACGGGAAAGCGGTTCTTGTGGAACATACGGAACGACAGGCCCTTGTTACAGATTGCATGACCATGTGCAAGAATATCGGGCTTTCCATGGACGTTCTGGATTTCGACCTCATATCACGTCTACTGATTGCGGGGACCGGACTGAAATTCACGCCGGAGAGAGTCGACCAGGATCTGCGTACAATCATCGACGCTGAAAGGAAATTGAACATCGACTTCGGGATCGACGCTTCCATGGACACCCTGCCTCATCGCTTTACCCACGAACCCCTTGAAGAAGGGCCCTCAAAAGGCCAGGTTGTCCCGATCAGGAAAATGGTCAGGCAGTATTATAGATTACGCGGATGGGACGAACAGGGAAAACCCGTTTGATCAACCCGCGGCAGTTGTGTTAAGGCAAAGGCAGTTCCACACTAACAACCAGCTTTATGGAGGAAAGGAAAAGATGAAAAGGTCGTTCGTATTGTTTTCTTTGGTGATCGCGATCGTTTTATTTTCGTTCGAGACCGGCTTTTGCAGGGACGTATCTAAAGGCATACATATTGGAGACGCTGGCGCATTCACGGGAGATGCCGCCGCACCCTGCATGGAGATCTTCCACTCCGCGCAGATAGCCGTAGACGAATGGAACGCGAAGGGCGGCATTCATGGAGTAAAGATCAAGCATATCATGGGAGATGATGCCATGGATCCGGCCCAGGGGGTCAATGTGGCCCAGAGATTTGTCGCCGACAAGGACATGTATGGTGTGATCGGCCCCCCCATGAGTCACATTGCTGAGGCCACCCTGAAAATCTATGGCAGGGCCCATCTTGCCTGTATAACTACCGCCGCTTCGAAGCCGGACTTGACTGAACAGGGGTATACGCATTTTTTCCGAGTGAACGCCAGAAATGATGCCCACGGCTGGAACTGCGCTCTATTCATGAAAAGGTATCTCAAGGCCAAGAGAGTGGCCATTCTCAACGAAAAGGTAGCGTATTGTGAGAACATGGCAACCGAAACAATAAAGGGACTCAAAAAGCTTGGAATCACCGACATCATGCAAGACACCATTGTGGGAGGATCAAAGGATTTTTCCGCGGTTCTCACCAAGGTGAAGGTTTTCAATCCGGACGTGTTGTTTTTCATTGCGACGGCTGCTCCTGATCAGGCCATCGGCGTTCGACAGATGAAGGAACTCGGCATCCACGCCGTCTTTTTCGGGACGGAAGGTGCCAGAGACAAGAAAGACTTTATAGCCGCCTCCGAAGGCGCCGCGGAAGGTGCTTATGTGTACCATTTCTCCCCGGACATATTTTCAATCCCGGAGGCTCAGGGATACGTGAAGAAATACGAAAAGGAATACGGCACACTGAGCGGTTTCGGACCGGCTGCGTACGAGGCAATGAACATAATGCTGACCGCCGTTAACAAGGCGGCGAGAGATGGTCAGATATCCAGAAAAGAAGTTGTCAAATACCTGCACCAGACCAAAAACTACCATGGTATCCTGGGCTTTCCAGTCACATTTGACAAAAAGGGCGATCTTGAAGGTGGTGCCACATACATTTTCAAAGTCGTGGGAAATGATTTTAAGCAAGTTGCCGTCATGACCGGTAAATAGTCGGACTATCTACGCATTGCTGAACAAAGGCCTTGCGCCGGTTCTCGCCAAGGCCTTTGTTTCTTGCATGGAAAACAGCGGGCAAGACCAAGGAGAGCCATAAAGACACCCGATCATGGAAGCATATCTCCAACAACTCCCTCAGCAGCTCATTAACGGTCTCACCATCGGTGGTGTGTATGCACTGATCGCGATCGGCTACACCATGGTCTACGGTATTCTCTTCATGCTCAATTTCGCCCACGGCGAAATCTATATGATAGGCGGTTTTGCCGGGTGGTGGGTCCTTCACCTCCTGAGTGTCAACAGCCGGCCGATCATGAATGCCACTCTTATTATATCTCTCATGATTATCGCTGCAATGGCCGTCTCCGGCATGCTCGGAGTACTGGTGGAAAGACTTGCCTACCGCCCTTTGCGACAGGCGCCTCGGATCAACCTCCTTCTCAGTGCCCTTGGCGTATCAATATTCCTCCAGAACCTCGTATTGAATTTCCAGGGCGCCAAACCACGTTTCTTTCATGTGACGGCCCTGGTCCCGAAACATATCAGGGTTATTGAAGTGGGAAATGTTGTCTTCTCTTTCATGAGGATACTGGTGATCGCTGTTTCATTCCTCCTCATGGCGATTCTGACCTATATGATAAAGAAAACAAAGACCGGAAAAGCCATGAGGGCGACAGCTCAGGACATCGAGGCGGCCGCGTTCATGGGCATCGATACAGATCGCATTATCGTGTATGTTTTTCTCATCGGATCTGCCCTTGGCGGAGCTGCAGGCACGCTTGTTGGACTGCTTTTCACCCAGGTTGATTACTATGTGGGGTTTCAAGCAGGACTGAAGGGGTTTACTGCGGCGGTGCTGGGTGGCATAGGAAATATCTCGGGCGCCATGCTCGGCGGCGTCATCCTCGGCCTGACCGAGGCTCTTGCAACAACGTTCTTCCCATCAGAATATAAAGACGTTGTAGCGTTCACAATCCTCATCATTGTTCTCATCTTCAGGCCGTGGGGACTGATGGGAGAAAGAATACCCGAAAAGGTCTAGAGGGCGTCCTATCAGTGAGGTGGCAAACAAGCAGAAGAAATAGGCTCCTTGGCTCCGCCACCGTCTTGGTGGCGTTGCTCCTTTTGCCGTATGTCATGCCCAATGAATACTGGCTGAGGATTTACGGGATTACCGGGATTTATGTCATGCTCTCCCTCGGCCTCAATGTGGTCGCCGGCTTTGCGGGGCTGCTGGATCTCGCGTATGTGGCCTTCTTCGGCATCGGCGGGTATACATTCGCCCTTCTGTCCTCGAACCAGTTCAACATCCACCTGCCCTTTCTGATCGTCCTGCCCATCGCTGCTCTTGTGACCATGGCGTGTGGCTTCGCCCTCGGTACGACGAGCATCAGATTGAGCGGGGATTATCTCGCCATCGTTACCCTGGCCTTTGCCCAGGTGTTCAAGCTCCTGCTGATAAACCTCGACAGCCCAGTTAATATCACCGGTGGTGTCAACGGGATCTATAATTTTGATGCAATCAACATTTTCGGCTTGAAGATCGTCTCTCCTGAGAGCTATGCGTGTCTTATTTGGTTCTCGGCCCTCCTTGTCATCATCGGCTGTTTTCGGCTGAAAAACTCACGGTACGGCAGGGGGTGGAACGCCATTCGAGAGGATGAGCTTGCGGCAAAGGTACTCGGAGTCAACGCCACCTGGATGAAACTGAAGGCATTTGCGGGAGGGGCATTTATTGCCGGAGGAGCAGGAGCACTTTTCGCTTCTTTTCAAGACTCGGTATTTCCGAACAATTTCGATTTTCCCCAACTGGTAATCGTTTACTGCATGGTCATACTCGGCGGGCTCGGGAATATTGTGGGAGTTGTTTTTGGCGCAATCCTCCTGTCAATTCTCCCGGAATTCCTGCGTGAGTACGGCGCCTATAGGATGATGTTCTACGGCCTCATCCTGATCGTTCTGATGGCCTTGAGACCCCAGGGGCTTTTGGGCGCGATCGAGTTTCTCAGGAAAACGAAAAAGCGTCCTGACAAAGACGAAACCGGAGTCCTTCGAGCATCCACCGACCTCTATTATGAAGCAGCCCCTGAAGACGCATGCAAAAGCGCAGAGAACGGAAAATACTGTAAGGGGGATAACGTAGTTCTGGAAATCAAGAGAGTATCTATGAGTTTCGGCGGCGTCACGGCCGTCAACGACCTGGACTTTTGTCTTTTTGAACGAGAGATCCTGAGCATCATAGGCCCCAACGGAGCAGGAAAATCAACGGTATTCAACCTCATATCCGGGATCTACAGGCCCGATACAGGCGCCGTTCTTTATAAAGGATCGCAAATTGCAGGGCTGAAGCCGCATCAGGTCCTCGAGACAGGCATCGCGAGAACCTTTCAGAATCTGAGATTATTTAACAACATGACGGTATTAGATAATGTCAAAGCCGCTCAGTTTCATCGGACCAAGGCCGGCCCCTTATCCATCTTGCTGCACCTGCCTCGCTACAAAAAAGAAGAGGAGGAATGTGACCGGAACGCCAGGGAAATTTTGGGGCTTTTCGGAAAGAGACTTACCGGATACCGCCTTGAACAGGAGGCCATGTTTCTCTCTTATGCAAACAGGAGGCGTCTTGAGATGGCTCGCGCCCTTTCCACAAAAGCCAAGGTCCTCATGCTCGACGAACCATCGGCAGGGATGAACCCCCAGGAGACATCGGAAGTAACCAATTTCATCAAAGAACTCCGGGACGAATATGGATACACTATCCTGCTGATCGAACACAAGCTGAATCTGGTACGCAGAATTTCCGATAGAGTCATCGTGCTCGATTACGGGAGAAAGATTGCCGAAGGCAGCTATGACGAAGTTGCCGGCAACACACAGGTTATTGAAGCGTACCTGGGAAGGAAAGGCAGTTAATCCATGAATGATCCACCTGTCCTGGAACTCATCCATATCGACACCTACTACGGAAGTATTCAGGTTCTCTACGACATTACTATCATAATCAATGCCGGAGAGCTGATCTGCCTTTTGGGAGGAAACGCATCGGGAAAATCAACGACACTCAAGACCATCCTCGGCGTATGCAAGATCAGGAAGGGGATGCTCCGACTCAACGGCGAGAGAATTGATGGGAAATCCACAAAGGACATCATTTCAAGGGGCGTGGCCATTGTCCCCGAAAACAGACGGATTTTTCCGAGGATGACGGTTCTCGAGAATATGGAAATGGGCGCATTTCTGAGGACGGAAAAGGATGCGGTGAAAGAGGATATCGAAAAAATGCTCCTGCTTTTTCCGGCGCTGAAGAAGAGACTTTTTAACCTTGGTATTACGCTCAGCGGCGGTGAACAGCAGATGCTCGCCATGGTGCGCGCTCTCCTGTCCAATCCCTGCATCCTCCTTATGGATGAACCATCCATGGGCCTTGCGCCTCTCCTCGTGGATCAACAATTCGAACTGATTCAACAGGTGAACGAACGGGGAACTGCAATTTTTGTAGTGGAGCAAAACGCCAACATGGCCCTCTCCATTGCCGACCGGGGTTACGTCCTTCAAACCGGATCGATTGTACTGGCCGATACTGCCCAAAATCTGCTCAACAACGAAATGATGAAAGCCGCTTATCTCGGAGGAACCGACTGAATGGCCGAATTTTCGATTGAGAGAAAATCCTATATCCTCGGCATGATGACCGCCTTTGCCGAATGCCTGGCATATGAAAGTAAAAAAGCGGCATTTTCACCGCCTTTCTATCCCCAGGACTATCCCGCAATCAGGTCGGAATCAGAGCGGATTGCGAACGAGCAGGGAATTTCTCTCTGGTACGAGAAAAACATCGACATCCCGCCATCCAAGAGAGTCAATTGGTTTGTCATGTTCAAATATTCAGACGTCCTTGATGAATACCTGCTTCTCCGGGAACAGGGGTACAACCCCGCCTGGGATCTCGATCGATTCTCCAAGCTGCTCAGCTATGGGACTGTCTGGGGAAAAGGGGCGGAGAAGGTAGTCCCTGCAATGAGGCAGAAAATCGCGGGAGAAGGCATGCCTACGGTATCACGGCTTCTGTTCAAACCCGGAGTATGGCCTATCAAAAGGCCCTGATTCATTTTCTCTGCCGAACTGTCAGACTGTACAACGGGCGATGAATTCTCTTCGTCTGTATCCTTCCGCGAAAAATTCGACAAGGCTTGCGACATCGTATACCGGCACCCGGAGCACCTTTTGAATGGCCGAACGAAAGGTAATCAGATAGGTACATTCAAGGGCAACTGCGCCGATGTCCTTTCCCACAAGGCTTTTCGCAACCTCGGAGACCCCCCTTTTCATTTGCCCCACGTCCGGATCATTTCCTCTTTCAATCACCACTCCCTGAAATTCCGGGCTCCCTTCCATGCCTCTTATGATGAGGCGATCCCTTTCGGCACGTGCCGCTTGCAGGTAGTCATTCTTCAGAAGCCGTGTGTCTCCCGTTATAAGACCATTTTTTTTCTCCAGCGGCAGAAAAAAGGCCGTGGAACACTGGAAAATAGATATTGAGTTATTATTTTTTTCAGGTAATGTAAGGTATTAAGTTTTTGCGAAACCACAGCTGCGCAACAACTTACACATTAGAGGAGAGTTACGATATGCAGGAAAATATCATGGGAACCATTGACATCATAATGCAGCGACTTCAGGCCCTCCGGGAGCATCTTTGACCTGGACAATCTGGAAGAAGAGCTCAAAAACCTCGAAATCATCATGGGCCGACCGGATTTCTGGCAAAAGGATCAGGATGAGGTTGCCCGCCTGAGCCAGCAACGGGCCTTTCTCAAAGACAGGATCGATCTCTGGAACGACTTCCACCGGGAAACAGAGGACGCAAAGATTCTTGCTGAAATGGCGATTGAAGAAGCCGATGACACCGCCTTCAGGGAGGTGACAAGAGATGTGGACCGCCTCCAGCAAAAAGTCAATGTCCTCGAATTCCAATCCCTCCTGGACGACCCCGATGACAAGCGAAACGCTATAGTGGCCATCAATGCCGGGGCAGGCGGAACGGAGGCCCAAGACTGGGTCGAAATGCTTTACCGCATGTACATCCGCTGGTGTGAAAACAGGGAGATGAAGGTCCAGATTATCGACCATCTGGAGGGAGACGAAGCCGGCATTAAGAACGTCACGTTCACCGTGACAGGCCCGTACGCATACGGCTACCTGAAGTCGGAGCACGGAATTCACCGCATGGTCCGCATATCTCCTTTTGATGCAACCGGCAGGCGTCACACATCCTTTGCGTCGGTCTCCGTGCTCCCCGAAGTAGACAAGAATATTGAAATCGAGATCGATGAGA
Source organism: uncultured Desulfobacteraceae bacterium (assembly GCA_964511755.1). Lineage (GTDB taxonomy): Bacteria > Desulfobacterota > DSM-4660 > Desulfatiglandales > Desulfatiglandaceae > B46-G9. The sequence continues at coordinate 19,110 of CAZEGG010000018.1, forward strand.
AAGATCTCAGGATCGACACCTACCGGGCAAGCGGTCCCGGCGGCCAGCATGTGAACAAGACCAGTTCGGCGGTGCGCATTACCCACTTTCCCACCGGCATCGTCGTTCAGTGTCAGAATGAGAAATCCCAGCACCGCAACAAAGAAATGGCCATGAAAGTACTCAAGGCCAGGCTCTACGAATTGGAAAGAGAAAAGAGGGAAGAAAAGAAGCACGAGATGCATCAAAATCAAAAGGAGATCGCCTGGGGAAGTCAGATCAGGTCGTATGTGTTCAATCCCTACCGGATGGTCAAAGACCACCGAACAAACCTCGAAGTGGGTGATGTGGACAGGATCATGGATGGGGGCATTGATCCATTCATTAACGCATACCTCAGATTACGCTAACCCCCTTTATAGGCCTGGTCAATACTGTTCATATATCCCTTGATGCCGTTGCATATCCCTTGGGCCACATCGTTCTGGTAGCGCTTTGTCTCCAGACGTCTTCGCTCCAGCGAATTTGTGATAAAGCCCACCTCAACGAGAATAGCAGGCATTTCCGCTCCTATGAGTACGTAAAAAGGCGCCTGTTTGACGCCAAGGCTCTTCACGGTTCTGAAACGGCCGTGGAGGTCTGATACGAGCCCATTTTCAACCTGATGGGCCAACCTGTTCGATTCATGAATCTTTGTGTTCATCATCAAATCGTTGAGTATTTTTTCAAGATCGCTGATGTTCTTGGTAGAAGTGGCATTCTCTCGTGCAGCCAGCATAACGGCGTTCTCATCGGTCGCCATGTTCAGAAAGTAGGTCTCAATCCCGTGTACCCGGTGATTCCTGTGGGCGTTCACGTGAAGTGATATGAAGAGATCGGCCTTTCGCATGTTGGCTATGGCCGTTCTTCGCTCGAGGGGCAAGAACACATCCTGATTTCTTGTCAGGGAGACCTCGCATCCTATCTCTTTCCTGATTTTATCGGCCAGCCTCCTCGCGAGTTCGAGAGCAATGTCCTTTTCTCTGATTTTCCCCCAGTAACATCCGGGATCCTTCCCTCCGTGACCCGGATCGATCACGATCCGTCGCACATTGAGGCCGAGTTGTCGGGCCAGGGAGATGTCATGGTCGGGTTCCTTGGATTTCCTGATCCCTTTCCGGACAGGCCGGTTCTTCAACGCCAGAGTTGGTTCTTGCTGCTCCTTTTTTTCTTCTTCTTTCTTGACGTCCACTACGATCCTGAAAGGATCATACAGGTGGAAGATCTTGTAGCTCCCTATGCTGTTGATGTCCAGGACCACACGGACACAATCATTCCGGTACTGTCCCGCTCTGACCCGCTGAAGCAAATCGCCCTTGATGGGGATGGAACTGTCAATTTCCTTGCTCACCCGGGCATTCAGAAGCTCCAGATAGAGTCTCTCCGGCTTATTGTGTGCGGGATCCCGTCTGAGGAGATGATCTCTGTATGCTATCCGGCTCTCCATATCGACGACGACCCGGGTATAATTCTGAGTGGACCAGTGCCTGATATCTTTCACAAGCACCGGTTTGGACGAATCCCGCTCATCGTTCTTGGCCAGCTTCGCCTCTTCTTTCTTTCCCAGGAGGGCCGACAACTTTTCCAGCTTCGCCCTCGCCTTTGCCCGCATATCTCCTGTGGGGTATTTTATGTCTACCCGCAGGAATTCGATGTAGGCTTGTGCCATGTCCTTTTTCTGGTAGTAAATCTCTCCCACCCGGTACTGGGCATCATCCGCCAGACGATGACTCGGATAGGCATCCGCAACCTTTCTGAAAAGCGCAATGGATTTGTCCAGGTCTTTGGAAAGGCCGCTGTACCGATACAGACGCTGGTAGAGATCCGCCTCCTTGAAGAGGGCCCAGGGAGCCTCCTCGTCCTGAGGATAGCGGGTAAAAATCCGGTCATATTTTTGAATGCATCTCACCCAGTTATGGCGATACTTTCTCTTCTTTGCAGAAGCGAACAGCTGTGCCCGGCTTGCATCCGCCTGTTTCAGCAGGGTCCCGGCCTTTCCCGTATCGGCCAAAAGCCTCCCTGATCCCACGATCAAGAGGAAAAAAGCCGAAATGACCATTACGATAACCGTCCGGGAAACACATTTTTTCCTCTGACTACCAAGCGGTATACATCCTGCAAAGCTCATATCTGTCCTTCAGCATATTCCTTCATCTTATTGAGTTCCACCAAGGCCTCCAAGGGAGTCATCGAGCTTATATCCAGATCCCGTAACAGGTCGAGAATTCTCCGATCATGCCCTCCGAAGAGATTCAATTGGATTACATCCT